>DATEJD010000356.1:0-5789 GCA_035278325.1 Gemmatimonadales bacterium
GCGTCGTCGCCCACCGTTACCTCGTCGGGGGAGATGATGCCGTCACCGTTGGCGTCCGCGAAGCCGGTGATCGGCCGGGCCCAGTACCCGCCGAGCGGGTAGCCCTGCACATGACGCTGCAGGCCGAATCCGAAGACGATATCGCTCACGCCCTGGCCGATCTCCGCCAGGTCGTTGTTGTAGACCGAGCCCGCGAGCGACAGGTCCCAGGCGAAGTTCCGGGTGTCCACCACCCGCGTGTTGATCGCCAGCTCGGCGCCGTAGTTTTTCACCCGGCCCAGATTGAAGAACTGGACGTCGGACGCGCCGGCGGAGGGATCGACGTTGCGCTGGATCAGCGCGTCCTTGGTGGACTTGTTGAAGTAGGTGAACTCGACGCTCACCCGGTCCTTGAGCAGCGACGCGTCGAAGCCGACCTCGAGCTCACGCGAGCGCTCGGGCTTGAGGTTCACGTTGCCCAGGTTGCCGAAGGTCACGCCGGTGAGCCCGACGCCGCCCCGCTTGCCCGCGACCGGGCTGTAGAAACGGAGCGCGTCGGTTGTGCCGGGCTGCTGGCCCGAGACGCCGAAGGCCGCCCGGAGGCGCAGCGTGCTCAGGAAGTCGCTCTTCCCGAAGAACGGCTCGTCGGAAATGAGCCACGAGGCGCTGGCCTTGGGGTAGACGGTGGCGTCGAAGTTCTGGCCGAACGCGCTGTTGTCGTCGAACCGGAGCGCGCCGGTCAGGAACAGCCGCTCCTTGACCGACAGCTCTTCCTCCAGGTAGCTGCCCAGCGAGCGGGACTCGATGGTGGTGTCGCTCGCCTCGGTGCGGCCCGCGCCGGTGATGGTCTGGGAGCCGCCCGGCAGGATGAAGCCGGCCGCGAGGGTGCCGCTGGTGAGGTCGCGGTAGAACTGCCCGCCGATCGAGGTCTTGGAGCCCAGCGACGGCGAGAGCTTGAAGCGGGCCGAGGCCGCCAGGTCGACCGACGTCTGAGACAGCTGGAACCGGTTGTCGTGCTTCTCACCCAGCCGCTTCTCGAGGTAGTCGGCCACCTTGCCGGTCGGGAAGAACTGCACGTCCTGCCGGTTGGTGACGTCGTAGCCCAGCGTCGCACGGGTCGTGAGCCACGGCGCGGGGCGCCAGTTCCCGGTGATGCCGCCCGTGAAGCGCTCGATCCCCTGGGTGGCCAGCTCGTTGAACAGCTCCGCGGGAATGAAGAACCAGCCGCGGTTGATGTCCTCTGGCACGCCGCTGGCCTCGCCGCTGCCGGTGATGGTGAGGAAGCTGTTGTCGTTCTCAACGAAGCGGGTGTCGCTCGAGGTGTAGCCTACGTTCGCCTGGATGTCGGCATTGGGCGCGACGGTGGCCCCGACGTTCGCCCTGAGGTTGAGCCGCTGCATGGCGTTGGGCCGGACCTGGTTCTGCGGGATGCTGCCGTCGACCTGGAGCACCGAGTCCCCCTCCGCCCCGGGGATGTGGAACACCCCATCCTCGCTCTCGTATTCGCCCGAGAAGTAGTAGCTGAGCAGGTCGTTGCCGCCCGACACGTTGGCCCCGTACTGCTGGCGGAGGCCGGTCTTGAGTGGGGAGGTAAGCTGGGCATTGAGCGGGCTGAACGTGCTCACGCTGGTCTGGGTGCACAGGCCGTCGAGCGAGAACTGCACGGTGCAGAACCCATCCCAGTCCGCCCCGGTCGCTGCCGTGCTGTCGCGACCGTTTAAGTTGATCGGGTAGGTGTGGTTGTCGTGGACCCCGCCGACTTCGCTGAACAGGTTCCACTTGGCTTTGCCCGCGCGCCCGCGCTTGGTGGTGATTCGCACCACGCCGTTCGACGCCTGGATCCCGTACAGCGTCGCCGCCGCCGGACCCTTCACGATCTCGATCGACTCGATGTCGTCGGGATTGAGATCGTTGATGCGCGAGGGCGCGGCGCCGAGCCCCTGGCCAAAGCCGCCGATGTCGAGCGAGCTGGAGGTCGGCGCGCTCTCCATTCGGATCCCATCGATGTAGTAGAGCGGCTCGTTGGAGAGCGACACGCTGTTCGAGCCGCGGATCCGGATACGGGTGCCGCTGCCGGTGGTCCCACCCGCCTTCTGCACCTGCACGCCGGCCGCCCGGCCCGAGAGCAGGTTACCGAACTCGGTGATCGGCGCCTCCTCCGTGACGGCGGCCGCGTCGATAGTGCTCACCGCGTTGGCCACCTCCAGCTTCCGCTGCTCGCCGGTGGCGGTGGTCACGATCTCGTCGAGCTGGACCGGCGCGGGGGTCATGGCCAAGTCCAGCGTCACGGTCTGGCCCGCCTCCACGCGGGCGGTATCGGTCACCGGCTTGTAGCCCAGGCGAAGCACCCGCACCTGGTAGAGGCCCGGCGCGACGCCGCGCAACCGGTACAGGCCGTTGCGATTGGTGGTCTCGATCCGGTTGGTGCCGGTGAGCACCACGCGGGCCGCTTCCAGCGGCTGCGTGGTAGCCTGGTCGCTCACCGTTCCCTCGATCGAGCCCTGCTGCGCCATGACGGGCGCGGCCGCCGCGAGCAGCAGGCCGGCGCCCACCAGCATCGGACGCATGCAAGCGTTCATGAGATCTTCTCCTTCGAGCGAGGACCGCCCGCGCGCTCCCGAGGGTGGAATCACGGCGGGGCAGGAGACGGGACGGGCAGCGGAAGTGGGGAGATGTCACGGCAATGTGCAGGTCGCGGCTCGACTTGTCAAAATGGCCGGGCGGTGGGCCAGCTTGACGTTCCTATCCGCAATGCATATCTACAAAGTGCCCCCAGATAGCTCATCGTTCGCGCAGTTCGCCCCCGTAGTCGCCGGTACATCCAGCCCGGAGGTTCCGTGCTCGAACGCCTGGTGCGTCTTGCCGTCTCCCTGTCGCTTGCCCTCGTCATCGCCACCATCATCGCCACGCCACTCGCCGCGCAACACGGGACCCTCCAGGGGACCGTGTCGGACAGCGGCGGCGCGACCCTGCCCAATGCCTCGATCTCGATCGAGGGCACGGGCCTCCGCGTCACCAGCGGCGCCAACGGCGGCTACGAGATCCGCGGAGTGCCCGCGGGGAGATACACGGTCCGCGTCCGGTTGATCGGCTACCAGGCCTCGGTAGCCTCGGTCCAGATCGCGGCCGCCGAGGTGACGCGGCACGATGTCGTGCTGGGCAAGACCACCGTGCAGCTCGCCCCGATCGACGTGGTGGTCGGCTCCCGCGCTCGGCACACCGCGGCCGAGGAGCTGGCGGTGCCGGTCGATGTGTTTCCCTCGGAGCAGCTGGCGCAACAGGGGAGTACGGAGACCAGCGTCATTCTCCAGGCGGTGTCGCCCTCGATCAACTTCCCGCGGCAGAGCGTCACCGACGCGGGCGACGTGGTGCGCCCGTTCACGCTGCGGGGCCTGAGCCCCGACCACACGCTGGTGCTGCTCAACGGCTGGCGGCGGCACCAGACGGCCCTGGTCAACAACTTCACCTACGGCATGGGCGCGGGCTCGAGCGGCGTCGACCTGAATGCGATCCCGTCGAGCGCCCTGGACCGCATCGAGGTGCTGCGGGACGGCGCCGCGGCCCAGTACGGCTCGGACGCGATCGCCGGCGTGGTGAATCTGGTGCTCAAGGACGGGGCGTTCGCGCCGTTCGTGAACGGCGACGTCGGCCGCTACACCACCGACAACTATCCCGACGACGGCACCACCACCAACGTGAACGGCGGCTGGGGCATTCCGGTCGGCAAGGGCTCGCTCGGCATCTTCGGCGAGTTCCGCGACCGCCAGCCCACCAACCGCGCCTGGGCCGACCCGTTCGAGGTGGCCGGCACCGGGGTCGCCGACTCGATCAACAGCATCGGGCAGGTCGTTCACAAGAACAACCCGGTCCCGCAGCCCAACCTCCACTGGGGCGACGGGCTCGAGAAGGACGCCCTGGCGTTCGGGAACTTCCGCATGCCGGTGAGCGCGTCGGGCAACCACGAGCTCTACGCCTTCGGCGGCTATAGCCATCGCGACGGCGAAGGCAATCCGTTCCGCCGCTATGCCGGCAGCGCGCGGAGCTGGGACCAGCTCTATCCCCTCGGCTTCCTGCCGATTATCCAGGGCCTCGTCACCGACTACTCGATGACCGGCGGGCTCCGGGGACTGGTGGCGGGATGGAACTACGACCTGGGCGGGACCTTCGGGCACAACCACTTCGACTATCACATCAACAACACGCTGAACGCCTCGCTCGGGCCGTGCCTGGATGTGCCTTGTGCTCCGGGTGCCGACGGCGTGCTCGGCACCAGTGACGACCCGGGGATTCCGAACCAGCTCAACTTCTTCGCCGGGCGGGTGCAGCGCGAGGAATGGATCACAGCACTCAACATCGCGAAGCCGGTGGAACTGGGGCTTCCCAAGCCCGTCAATCTGGCATTCGGCGCGGCATTCCGACGCGAGCGCTACACCATCCGGCCAGGCGAGCTGGCGTCGTACATCAACGGAGGCGCGATCGCGCAGTTCGACACCCTGCCCGCCCCGAGCGGCTCGCAGTCGTTCCCCGGCTTCACGCCGGGCGACGCCACCGACCGCCATCGCAATAACTTCGGGCTCTACGCCGACGCCGAGAGCCAGCTGTCGGACAAGGTGCTGGCGGACGTGGCGGCCCGATACGAGGACTACAGCGACTTCGGCTCGCGGGTGAGCGGCAAGGTAGCGCTGCGGGTGCAGCCGTCCCGTCGGGTCACCCTCCGCGCAGCCGCCAGCACCGGGTTCCGGGCTCCCGGCCTGAGCCAGGTGTCGTTCAGCAAGGTGGTGACCAACGTCATCGCGGGGCAGTTCATCGACGTCGGCCTGTTCCCGGTGGACAACCCGGCCTCGATCGCGCTGGGCAGCAAGCCGCTGCAGGAGGAGACCTCGTTCAACCTGAGCGCCGGCCTGGTGATCACGCCGGTGGAGAACTTCACCCTCACGGCCGACTACTTCCGGATCAAGATCAACAACCAGATCCTGCTGGGCGCCACGTTCGACGATGACGCGACGGTCAGCATCCTGACCAACGCCGGCTTCGGCAACATCGGCGGGGTGCAGTACTTCACCAACGGCCTCGACACCCGGACCCAGGGCATCGACATCACGGCCGACTACAAGGTGCCGGCAGGTCCCGCGGGCACCCTCGACCTCACCGCGGGCTTCAACTACACCCGCAACAAGATCACCCATGTCGATCCGCTGCCGCAGGTGCTGATCGACGCCGGATCCACCGAGCCCGGCCTGCTCGACTCGGTGACGGCCATCGGCATCCAGGACGAGCGCCCCGACTGGCGCGGGACCCTGCAGGCGAACTACAACCAGGGGCGCTTCTCGTCGCTCGGCCGGCTGTCCTACTACGGCGGTTTCAGCTCGGCACAGCCGGGCTTCTGCGATCTCTGTCGCGAGGACTACGGCGGCAAGGGTCTGGTGGACGCGGAGGTCGGCTACCGGTTCAACCTGATCAAGCTGTCGGTCGGCGTGCGCAACCTGTTCGACACCTACCCCGACCAGCCCAGCTCCAACCGCGACACCGGCCTGGGCGGCACGTCGAAGGAGTTCAACGACAACTTCGGCACGTTCCCGTGGGCGGCGGCGTCGCCGTTCGGGTATAACGGGCGGTTCGTGTACGCACGGACGGAGATACAGCTCGCGCGGTAGCGCGCGGAGCCCGCGACCGCGCGAGCGCCGAGAGGGCGAGAGGGCGATAGGGCGATAGGACGACGGTCGGACGGTCAGACGGTCGGGAGTCACCCTGAACGGAGTGAAGGGGGCATGCGCAAACGCATGCCCCCTTCGCTTCGCTCAGGGTGACTC
>DATEJD010000357.1:0-6575 GCA_035278325.1 Gemmatimonadales bacterium
GCGACCCGCTAGGCGGCGACCTTCTTCCGATCCAGACTGCGATACTGAACTGCCTCGCTAACGTGGCCGGTGTCCAGAGACTGGGCGCCGTCCAGATCCGCGATTGTGCGCGCGATCTTGAGGACGCGGTGGTAGGCCCGGGCGGAGAGCCCGAGGCGGTGGACGGCCTGGCGCAGCAGGTGTTCGACGTCGGTGGCCAGAGTGCAGTAGCGCCGGAGGTGGCGGGTGGCCATGTGAGCGTTGGCGTAGATGCCCCGCTCCTGACTGAACCGCTCGCGCTGGATGGCTCGGGCCCGCTCGATACGGGCGCGGACGGCCGCGCTGGATTCCTCGAGCCGCGCGCCGACCAGGTCGGGATACGGCACGGCCGGGACCTCGAGGTGGATGTCGATCCGGTCCAGCAACGGACCCGAGACCCGCGAGCGGTAGCGCTCGACGTCGGCCTCCGAGCAGCGGCAGGGTTGGCCGGCAGCGCCGAAGTAGCCGCAGGGACACGGGTTCATGGCGGCGGCCAGCATGAAACGTGCAGGGAAAGTGAGGCTGACCGCCGCCCGGCTCAGCGTGACCAGGCCGTCTTCGAGCGGCTGACGCAGCACTTCGAGCACGTGGCGGCGGAATTCGGGGAGCTCGTCGAGGAAGAGGACGCCCCCGTGGGCGAGGCTGACCTCCCCTGGCCGGGGCACCGAGCCGCCCCCGATGAGCCCGGCGTCGCTGATAGTGTGGTGAGGCGCACGGAACGGTCGCAGGACGCAAAGCGAGCGGCCCCGCTCGAGCACCCCGGCCACGCTGTGGATTTTGGTGGTTTCGAGCGCCTCCTCTAAGGTGAGGGCCGGAAGGATGGTGGGGAGGCGGCGGGCCAGCATGGTTTTGCCGGCACCCGGCGGGCCGATGAGCAGGACGTTATGGGCCCCCGCGGCCGCGACCTCCAGCGCGCGCTTGGCCGCCGCCTGGCTCCGCACGTCGGCAAAGTCGCACTCCTCGCTGTGGCGCTCGGCCATCAGGGCGGCCAGATCGACGGCCGCAGCGGGCAGGTCGGCGTCGCCGGCGAGATAGGCGCAGACTTCGGTGAGGCTGCGGGCGCCGCGCACCTCGAGCCCCTGCACCACGGCTGCCTCGGGTACGTTGTCGACCGGCAGCAGCACGCCGCGGCACCCGGCAGCCCGCGCCGCGATGGCCATCGAGAGGGCACCGCGCACGGGGCGGAGGTCGCCTTCCAGGCCCACTTCGCCGACCACCAGGAGGCCGTCGAGGGCCTGATCGGGCAGCTGGCCGCTGGCGGCAAGTACGCCGAGCGCGATGGGCAGATCCAGTCCGGAGCCGGACTTCTGAATGTCGGCAGGGGCCAGATTGACGGTGATGCGGCGGAGCGGAAAGGTGTACCCCGCATTGGCCAGGGCCGCGCCGATCCGCTCCCGGCCCTCGCGAACCGCTCCGTGGGGCAGTCCCACGGTAGCGAATGACGGCAGGCCGCCGCTGATGTCGACCTCGACATCAACCGGATAGGCATCGATGCCCAGGATGGCGGCCGACCGCACGCGGGACAGCATGGCCGCACATGATAGCGTGGGACCCCGGCGGGCGGCGGATCACCCGAACGCCAGCCGGATCGGCGAGACGCAAGGGTCGGATCACCCTTGGAGCTACGACATGGTTCGGTTCACGACAGGACTAGTGCTGCTGTTATCGATCGCCGGCTGCGCGGTGCCCAAAGTCGCGGGCGCGCCGCTGGCGCCGATCGAGCGCGCCTGGGAGGTGCCGACCCTCGAGCTGTACACGGAATGGTGGCGCAAGACCGAGGCGTGCTCCGGCCGAAAGGGCGACATGAGCCGGGTCACCTTCTACGCAGTGGATTCTCCCAACGGTGCCATCGGGCTCAATGGCACACTGGCGCATGGCTGGTGGGTGCGGCAGGGGAATCGCATTTACCTCCCCGCCAATGCCCTGGGCGAGGAGTGGCTGGTGCGTCACGAGATGCTCCACGCCCTGCTGCAGCGTGGCTCTCACCCCACCAACAAGTTCGTCGCGGCGTGCCACCTCGCATCCGCGGAGGTGTGGCGGGATTCCACGATCACCGCCGATCCCGCCAACCCGCAGGGCCGCTGAGGGTCGACGCGAGGCGGGTCGCCGCCCTCACCAGCGGCAGCGGTTAGGTCCTTCCGTCTGGATCACCCGGAAATCCAACAGACGCATGGCCCAGGTGCGCTCCGGCGTGCGCCAGACCGGATCGGTGACGATGTTGGGCGTGGTGTACACCTGCCCCTGGTATCGGAAGCTCAGCGGTACCACCATCCCGGCCTGGGTCCACCGGTAGATCCACTTCCTGAACTCGACAACGGGGAGCTCCTGCCCCTCGAGCGACTGCCCCTCGTAGCCGGGTGGGGATAGCCGCTTGTCGAATGACGTAAAGTGGACCACGTCCTCCTGATAGCCCCAGATCTTGAGTGGATTGCCCGCCAGCAGCAGATGGTTGGACCGCTCACCCTCTGTGCGCAGGTTGCTGAACATGGTGAAGTTGCCGGAGGTGCGCAGTCCGGCGTACCCGGTGAGCCCGTGCAGCACGAGGAGGACGGGAAGCGCGTACAGCCAAACCGGTGTGAGCCGGTTGCCGATCGGCGTGCCCGGCCAGGTGGGCCGCGGAGCCTGCGCGGCCAGCGACCGGAGCACCGGCCAGAGCATCACCAGCGCGGCGACGTTGAACAGGATGGCGGAGGGCAGGCGCTCGCCCAGCCCGGAGACGACGCCGGCCATCGCACCGATGCCGAAGAACACGAACGCGCGGGGCACGGTCCGCTTGACCAGCGGCAGCCGCACGTCGCTGGTCATCAGGTCCATGTACGGTGCAGGCACGAAGGTGAACAGCATCGCGAAAGCCAGCGCCCCGAAGTGAACGAACCCGATGAGCGACAGGGTGGCGTGCATCATCCAGCAGAAGGCGAGCAGAGGTCCCTGGAAGCGGGGCACCGAGAGCAGCATCCCGCCGACAAGTTCCCAGAGGATCACGACACAGGACATCGCGAGGATCGCGATCGCGGCGGTCCTGGCCGGCGCGTCGGGCGCAAAGCCTAGGGTCAGGACGCCCGGCGCGACGATGAGGCCGAACGTGCCGGCCCGCGTAACCGGACGAACCGCCCGGCCGGTGCCGCGGGTGGTCACCAGCGCGGCCGCGACCACCCCGACGCCCGCGAGCAGAAACGGGCCCGCCGGCAGGTGCAGCAGCGGGACCCGGATGCCCGCGACGGTCCGGAGATCGTGCATCATGTCGGCGACGCAGGAGACCGCCGGATTCAGGAAATCGCGATTGAGCTTGGCGAAGCCAGCCATCACGTAGACCGCGATCATCGTGACCTGCAGGACCGGGCGGACCAGCTCGAAGCAGTCGTCGTCGGTGGGAAACCGGTCGCGATGCGCGATCGAATAGCCGATGGCGACGAGCAGCATCACGTTGCAGGCGATCTCGATGTTCACGTGGTTGGCAACGTCGGGGAACAGCGTCAGCAACGGATGGACGGTGGCCGGGACGAGCAGCACGGGCAGGGTCCACCGCGTGAGGCCCACCACGAGAACCATGGCGGCCAGCGCCAGCAGGATGCCGGTGAAGATCGGGTACAGCCAGCGTTCCGCTGGCTCGAGGTACAGGGCCATGAGGTAGAGCGTCGCAAACGTGGCGAAGCGGGTCATGCCGAGCTGGCCGGCCCGGGCCCCTCCGCCTGCACCGAGCGGCCGCACCAAGCCCGCCCAGTTCCGCGCGTGCGTAACCCCCATGCTGAAAACCCCGAGTTGTCGAATGGAGGCGTCCCGAAAGCGCAACTCCCGTGCCCACCTACGGGGCCGGACATCGGCCGATTTCCCGACGCGCGCCCGGCTCGGCGAGCGTCGCTCGGTTGTGCATTAACCCGTCACGAGGGATAGAGATACGCCCGGCCAGCCAGGGTTGACGGGGGCCCCGGGAATCGGTGGAACGTTGCGAAAGGCGGGCGCCGCGTGGCGCGGCGCCCACACCACAGCCAGCCCGCTGCCGCGTCGGCTAGCCTGCCGCGGCGGTGCCCGCTGCCGTCTCGCCTACGGCCGACTCGAGTCGGCGGAGCGCCTGCTCGTCAGCCCGGGTCGGACCGACGAAGCCGCGCTTGGCCGAGAGCTGCCAGTAGAGCATGAGCCCCGCCGAAAGCGCGACCATCGTCCACAGCACCAGCTCGTTCGGCGGCAGGCTGAAGATCACGGTCAGGAACAACACCCACACGATGGCGATCACGTTGAGCGCCGGCCCCCATCGGCCCAGGCTCCACGCCGCCGTCGCGGGCGTCGCAAACTCCCCCTGGCCGCGACGCCGATTGCGCCAGTTCAGGTAGATCGGGAACATGTACGCGAGGTACAGCGTGATCGTGCTGATCGACGTGACCACATAGTACGCGGCCGCGTAGAGACACAGTGCCACCGCGAGCGCGCTGGTGATCAGGATCGACCACACCGGCGTGCGGTACGTCGGACTCACCTGCTTGATCAGGGACGACCCCGGCATCCCATCGTCGCGGGCAAAGGCGTACCACATGCGCGCCATCGAGGTGATCGAGGCCAGGCCGCACAGCCACATCGCGCCACCGATGATGACCGCGATCACGTTGGCGAAGAACGTCCCCAGGTTCCCGTATACGATCTGCAGCACCGGATAGGCGTCGTTGGCCGTGGCGGCCACGTCGCCGTTCGGGATGCACCAGGTCAGGATCAGCAGCATGACATAGCCCACGACCGCCGACACCGCCACCGAGAGGAACACGCCCCAGGCGGAGTTCTTGCGTGCCATCACCGTCTCCTCCGCCACATGGGCGGAGGCGTCATAGCCGGTGTAGGTCCACTGCGCCTGCAGCAGGGCCAGCACGAAGCAGAGTCCGACGGGAGCGGCTCGGTAGAGGTCCGCGAGCCCGGGAATCATGGCGAACAGCGGCGAGGCGAACTTGAAGTCGCCGAAGACGAGCGCCGGCACCGCGCTGCCGCTGCCGAGATCGGCGGAGGACGCGTCGAGCGGGTTCACCACGGTGGCGCGGGAGAACAGGAAGTCGAGCCCGTTATGGTGGGCACCGAAGGCGGTGAGCAGCAAGGCGATCACGGCAACGCCGCCGATGTGCCAGTAGACGCTGAAATCGTTGAGCCGCGCCGTCAGTCGGATGCCGAAGATGTTGATCATGATCTGGGGGATCATGATCAGCACCATGACGAAGACGTAGAAGTACCAGCTCGTCGCGGTGCCGAACAGCGGCACCGCCTGATCGGCCGGCAGCCCGAAGATCCGGGTCACGGCCCCCACGATGTAGATGGCCGCGGCCACGTTGATGCCCGCCGTGATCGTGATCTGACCGATCATGTTGAGCCAGGCCGTGGTCCACGCCCAGGTCCGCCCGCCCAGCCGGTACGCCCAGAAATAGAGCCCGCCGGCGGTCGGATACGCCGAGGCCAGCTCGGCCATCGAGGCGGCCACGCAGAGGGTGAACAGGCTGACCACCGGCCAACCGACGGTATTGATCACCGGGCCCGCGAACTTGAGACCGTAGCCGTACAGCAGGACGGCCCCGGTGAGGATCGAGATGATCGAGAAGGAGATCGCGAAGTTGGAGAAGCCGCCCATCTCGCGGAACAGCTGCTGCGCGTAGCCCAGCCGATGCAGCTCCTGAATGTCCTGCTGGATCAGTTCCTCGCGTGTCGGTGGAGCGGCCATGGCGCGTCTCCTGGTCGGTAAGGGAACCGGCGGGGGCCAGCGGGACAGAAATGCGCCTCGGCGAGAGGGACGTCAAGGGCTCGGGCGACGGGGAGGGAGGCCCGCCGGGCCCCGGTCAACCGGTGCGACCGCGGCAGACCCTGGTTAACTTGCGGACAACACCAGCAAATTCATCGGGTGTGGCCAGGTGGTCTCGGGGCTCGAGCCCGCGCGGCCGGGAACGGCGCGCGGCTGCGCAACGTTCGAGGAATGTCCGGCATTTCACCCAGGCGGTGGTCGCCGCCCGGCCTCGGCCCCCGATTTGCTGCGCTGTGATTGAGAGACGGTCTTTCCGCAGTCTCGCCTCCGCAACCGCCGTATCCGGCAGGGTCTTCTCGCATTGTGCGGGAGCTGTGTGCCATGATGAGATCCTTTCCCCGCGCGCGCTGGGCTGCGCTCGCCTCGATCCTGGTCCTCACCTTCCTGAGCGGTGGCTGGCTCCTTCGGCCACGGCCCTCGGCCACGGGCGGGGTGTACGAGCAGGCCCGTCTGTTCGAAGGCGTGGTCGGGGCCATCAACCAGCACTACATCGACTCGCTCGGCGAAGGCGACCTGTACCAGCGCGCGGCCGATGCGCTGGTGACCTCGCTGCACGATCCCTACGCCGAGCTCCTCATCAAGGACTCGTATCGCGATTACCAGCGCCAGATGGCCGGCACCGAGATCGACCTCGAGCGCGGCCCCGCGGAATCAGGCTGGGAAGGCCGGCCCGGCGGGAGCGTCATCGCGCCGGGCGATGAGGTCCTGAGCATCGACGGGGAGAGCACCAAGGGCTGGTCACCGGACCGGATCGACGAGACGCTGCGGCGCGCGGCCGGACCGACCGTGA
>DATEJD010000358.1:0-4974 GCA_035278325.1 Gemmatimonadales bacterium
CGTGTCTTCCGTGCTTCCGTGGTGACCAGCCGTGGAATCCAGACAGGACGCCTGAACCGCGACGCACCCTTCGATTGGCCCGCGTGATTCCTGAGCCAACGCGTGATCTCAGTGCGGCGTCCAGCTTGGATTCGGTCCGAACAATCCGCTGCTGATTCCCATCCGATACGCGAGCGCCAGCCCGAACGCCAGACTCACCACGCCCGACGCCAGCCGGAGTCCGCGCTGCCAGCCGTCCAGCCGACCCGCGGCGTAGGCAAAGGGCCACGCCACGATCGCGGTCACCAGCATCATCCCCACCACCGTTCCCAGCCCGAACACCAGCAGATATCCCATGGCCCACCAGCTGTTGCCGATGGCCGCGAGCACCAGCAGCGCGACCGCCGCCGACCCCGCGAGACCATGGACCAGCCCCACGACCAGCGGACGCGCCAGCTGGTAGAGCTTCATGCCGCCGAGCCAGCGGTCGAGTCGCGCGAGCGGCGTGGCGTCGGCAGAGTGGGGATGGGTATCCGGGTGGTGATGGTGCTGGTGACTGTGGATGTAGTCCCCGTGCCGATGCGGGTGCGCGTGGGTGACCCCGTCGTCGTGCTCGGCCTGGACCACGCCTTCGCCCACCCGCCGGAGGACGCCCTTGAGGGTGAGCGCGCCGAGCACCATCAGCATCACGCCGACCGAGAACTCGAGCGAGAGCCCCACCCGCGCCGGTATGACCCAACCCAGCAGGATGATTCCGCCGCCCACGGCCAGGATCGTGAGCGTGTGGCCCACGCCCCACGCCACGCCAATCAGCGCCGCATGCCGCGGGCGCCGATACCGGGCGACGATGGTGCTCACGGCGATCACGTGGTCCGGATCGGTGGCGTGCCGCATGCCGAGGAAGAACCCCAGCGCCAGGATGACGCCGAGACTGGTCACGGGCGCTCGACCTGGTTACCCCTCGACCCCGGCAGGGGCGAGGGTGACGATCTCGACGTCGCGACCGAGCAGCTTGGCCAGAACGTCCGCCTTGCGGGAGCCGCCCCAGCACTCGAGCTCCACGTCGGCGCCCTTGAGCCGGGGCGCGACCTTGAGCGTCAGCGTCTTCGGGGTGAGCTCGGCGGTGACGGTCTCCACGGCGGCGGTGTGGCCGCGGTCGAGCCCGTCGGCCACGCGGAGTAGCGCGCTCAGCCGCCGGACCACCGCCTGATCCTCGGGCGGCAGGGCGGCGAACTCGGCGTGCTTCTTCCGCGGCCCGGTGCGCCGGTGATAGCGGCTGATCAAGGCCACCAGCCCGCGCTCACGCGGGGGCAGCCCCAGCCGCTCGGCGTGCATGATGAGCTGATAGCTGTGCTTGTGGTGCTTCCGATAGCTCACCAGCTGGCCCACGTCGTGGAGCAGCCCCGCCGCCTCGAGCAGGATCCGGTCCTCGGGCTCGCAGCCGAGCTTGCCGCCGAGCTGGTCGAACAGCTGGAGCGCCAGGTAGCGGACGTGCTCGACGTGGCGGCGGTCGCTCTGGCAGCGCTCGGCGAACTCGCGGAACAGCCGCAGCGGGTCGGGCGCCGCGATCTCCTTGGCGCCGGACATCTCGAGCAGCAGCCCCTCGCGCAGGCCGAACGCGCTCACCGTGAGCGAGCGGGAGCGCACCCAGTCGAGGAGCTCGGCCGTGACGGCGAGGCCCGCCAGGATGATGTCCGAGCGCTCCGGATTGAGCCCGGGTACCTGCCGCCGCTGCTCGGGGGTGCGGCTCACCAGCCAGTCGATCAGCTGCTCGATCTCGGCGGCGGTGACGCTCACGCCGTGGACCGTGTCGCCGGTGGGCTGTCCCCGGCGGGCCTGCACCATGCGGCCCAGGCTGGTGAAGGTGCCGCCCGAGCCGATGACGGTGGCGGCCGCCCACGCCCGGCCCGAGATCCCACGCTTGAGCTGCTTCCGGATGTGAACCCGGAGCGCATCGACTTCCTTGTGGGTGGCGCGGTCACCCGGCATGTGCAGCTCGGTGAGCCGCACGGCGCCCAGCGGGAGTGAGGAGGTGAGCTCGACCAGGCCGTCCACGGCGCCGATCAGCTCGAGGCTCCCGCCACCGATATCGGCCACGAGGGTGCGCTCGCCGGCCAGGCGGAAGTGGTGGGCCACCGATCTGTAGGAAAGGGCGGCCTCGGTCTCGGCGTCGATGATCCGGAGCGGGATGTCGAGCTCCTGCCGGACCCGACGCACGAACCAGGGCCCGTTCTCCGCCTCGCGCACGGCCGCGGTGGCCACGGCGGCGATTCGCTTGACCCCCCGACGCTGGCAGACCTCCCGCATCCGCCCCAGGGTCTGGAGCGCGCGCTCGATGGCGTGCTCGTCGAGGCAGCCCGTCGCGGCGAGCCCCGCCGCCAGGCGGGGCTGGTCCTTCATTTCATCTATGATGGAAAGGCCGGAGGCGGGATCGTACTCCGCCACCAGGAGGCGGACCGAGTTGGAGCCGACATCGATGGCCGCGATGCGATCGCGCGTGGCCGGCGCGTCGGCGCCGGCGGCGGGTTTGGCGGCCGGACGGGCGATCACGCGCCCGTGGCCGCCGGGTACACGCCGGAGGGGCGGGCTTCCCCGCGGTCCTCGGCGTGGTGCTTGATGGACTTACCCTCGACCAGGAAGACCACGTCCTCTCCGATGTTGGTGGCGAGGTCGGCCACCCGCTCCATGTTCCGGCTCACCAGGAACAGCTCCATGCCGGCGCCGATCATGTGCGGGTCCTCCATCATGTGCGTCAGCAGGATACGGAACACCGAGCGGTGCAGCGCGTCAACCTTGTCGTCCCGCAAGCAGACCTCGCGGCCTGCGGCGGCGTCGCCCCGGATGAAGGCCTCCAGGGCATCCGACAGCATGTCCCGGGCCAACCGGGCCATCTCGATGATCTCGGGCTCGGGCGTGATGGGCCGGGCCTGGCTCAGCCGCTCGGCGCTCTGGGCGATGTTGACCGCGTGGTCGCCCACCCGCTCGAGGTCGTTGGCGATCTTGAGCGCGGAGGTGAGCATCCGGAGGTCGCGGGCCATCGGCTGCTGGAGGGCGAGGAGGTTGATGCACTGCTCCTCGATCTCGACCTCCATGCTGTCGATCACCCGGTCGCCCGCGATGACACGGCGGGCCTTCTCTTCGTCGCGCTCGAGCAGCGCCTCCACCGCGAGTCCGAGCGCGGCCTCCGCCTCGCCCGACATCGTGAGCAGACGCACCTTGACGTGGCTCAGCTCGTCGTGAAAATGGCGATGGACGTCGACGCTCATCCGAATCTCCCGGTAATGTAGGCCTCGGTGCGCTCGTGGGCCGGCTTGGTGAAGATCCGCTCGGTCTCGCCAAACTCGACGAGCTCGCCACGGTCGAAGAAGCCGGTGAAGTCGGAGACGCGCGCGGCCTGCTGCATGTTATGCGTGACGATCACGATCGTGTAGTCCTTCTTGAGCTCGAAGATGAGCTCCTCGACCCGTTGTGTGGCGATGGGGTCCAGCGCCGAGCACGGCTCGTCCATCAGCAGCACCTCGGGCGCGTTTCCGAGCGCCCGCGCGATGCAGAGCCGCTGCTGCTGGCCTCCGGACAGGCCCGCGCCGCTCTGCTCCAGCCGGTCCTTCACCTCGTCCCACAGGGCGGCCTGCCGGAGGCAACGCTCGACCAGGTCGGGCAGGTCCCGCCTGGCGACCAGCCGGTTGAGCGCGGGCCCGTAGGCCACGTTGTCGAACACCGACTTGGGGAACGGGTTGGGGCGCTGGAACACCATGCCCACCTTCTGCCGCAGCGCCACCAGGTCGGTGCTGGGCGAGAACACCGACGTCCCCTCGACCAGGATGTCGCCCTGGTGGCGGACGCCGGGAATGAGATCGTTCAGCCGGTTGATGGACCGGAGGAAGGTGGACTTGCCGCAGCCCGACGGACCGATGATCGCCGTGACCGACTTCCGCTGAATGCTGAAGGTCAGGTTGCGGAGGATCTGCCGCTGCCCGTAGGCGAAGCTGAAGTTCTGCACGTCCACCGCCGGCGTGCCCCGCTGCTCCACCCGCGGCGCAGGCGGGCGCGGGGCCAGCGTGGCCCGCGGCGTGGGGACCAGGCCCGGCTGGGGGCGCTGCGCGGGAATGGCGGTCATCCGAACCTCCCGGTGATGTACGCCTCGGTCTGCTCGTTCCGCGGCGCGGTGAAGATCTGCCGGGTGGAGCCCGACTCGACCATGGTGCCCAGGTAGAAGAACGTGGTCGTGTCCGACACTCGCGCGGCCTGCTGCATGTTGTGGGTCACGATGATGATCGTGAAGTCCCGCTTGAGCTCGAACAGCAGCTCCTCGATCCGCTGGGTGCCCTGCGGGTCGAGCGACGCGGTCGGCTCGTCCAGCAGGACCACGTCGGGGCTCGGCGCGATGGTGCGCGCGATGCAGAGCCGCTGCTGCTGGCCCCCCGACAGCGCCATGGCGCTGGCCTTGAGCCGGTCCTTGACCTCGTCCCACAGCGCGGCCTGACGGAGCGAGCGCTCGACGATCGCGTCGAGCTCCGCCTTGGGCCGGCGCGCGTGCACCCGGAGGCCGGCGGCCACGTTGTCGTAGATCGACATCGTGGGGAACGGGGTGGGCCGCTGGAATACCATCCCGATACGGCGGCGCAGCTGCATCGCGTTCACCTTCGGCCCGTAGATGTCGTCCCCGTCGAGCAGCACCCGCCCGGTGATCCACCCGTTCTCCGACAGCTCGTGCATCCGGTTGAGCGTGCGGAGGAAGGTGGACTTGCCGCAGCCCGAGGGACCGATCAGGGCGTGCACCCGGTTGGCCGTGAAGCTGAGCGACACGCCCTTCACCGCGGTGAACTTGCCGTACATCGCGGTGAGCTTGTCGGACTCGATCCGGACCCGGGGCGGCGCGCCCGTGGCCGGCGCGGCGTCCGGGGTCACGCGAGGCGCCACGGTCCTCACCGCGGTCCCCTTCGCCTCGCTCACGGCAGGGTCAGCCATTGAAGTCGAACCGCTGCCGGATAGCCA
>DATEJD010000359.1:0-5832 GCA_035278325.1 Gemmatimonadales bacterium
CCGACCCGCGTGCGTGGGGCCGAGTCGACAGCCCACCCGCCTGGCGGCGGCCATCAGAACGGATTCACCCAAGCGTGAATCATATCCGCTGAGGTGACGGGCAGCAACGGAAAACCCGTCGTGCTCGAGACGGAAATCGAGCCCCGGCAGCAGGTCTACTACCGCGTTCCACGCGGCCCGTCCCCGGGCCGCGTGGCGGCCCAGTCGAAGGAGCGCGTCGTCTACCCGCGGCAGTCGCGCACGCAGGGCCGGCAGCACGTCGCCGCGCAACCAGGCGCGCAGGTGGCGCGGATCCTGGTTGGCCGGATCGCCCCAGGCGGTGAGGCCCTGGGCGCGGAGGAACCGCAGGATGGCGGCGCGTCGGAACGGCAGCAGCGGCCGCACCAGCACGCCGCGCCGCGAGGCCATGCCGGCCAAGCCCGCCGGGCCCGAGCCCTTGAGCGCGCGCATCAGCACGGTCTCGACCTGATCGTCCGCATGATGGGCCGTGATCACCAGGTCGGCGCCGAGCTGGAAGCGGGTGGCCTCGAGCCAGGCGTACCGCGCGGCGCGAGCCGCGGTCTCCCCGGCGTCGATGCCCAGCCCGCCTCGGCCTTCCTCGTACGGGAGCCCATAGCGCGTTGCCAGCGCCCGGACCGACGAGGCCACAACGGCGCTCCGGGGGTGGATGCCGTGATCGAAGTGAGCCACGACCAGCTCGAGCTGGTGGAGCTCGCGCGTGGCGTGCAGGAGGTGGAGCAGCACGACCGAATCCGGCCCGCCCGAGACGGCGACCAGGGCCCGCGCCGCCGGCAGGCGCAGGACCGCGAGGTGCGCGCGGAAATCCTCGAGCAGCGTCATCGGCCGTCGAGGATCTCGCGCACCTTGCGCGAGAGGTCGGCCGCCATGAACGGCTTCTGCAGGAACGGAGCGCCCGGCTGCAGCAGGCCGCGTCGCATGATGTCGTCGTCCGTGTAGCCGGACATGAAGAGCACCCGGATCTCCGGTCGCTCGACGGCGAGCCGCTCGCTCAGCTCCCGGCCGTTGAGCACGGGCATGACCAGGTCGCTCAGCACCAGATCGACTGGCCCGGCCGCCCGGGCCAGCACATCCAGCGCCTCGGCGCCATTCGCCGCTTCCATGACGGCATACCCCTGGGACCGGAGCGCCCGCGAGGCCATCCGGCGCACCGCCGGCTCGTCCTCGACGATGAGGATGGTCTCCACACCGCGCGGCGAGGCCGGGGGCGAGGGTGCCCGCACGTCGGCCAGCGGGCCGGTGTACTCGGGAAGGTAGATGCGGAACGTGGTGCCGCGGCCGGGCTCGCTGCTCACCCAGATGTAGCCACCGCTCTGCTTCACGATGCCGTAGACGGTGGCGAGGCCGAGCCCGCTCCCCTTCCCCGCCGGCTTGGTGGTGAAGAACGGCTCGAAGATCCGCGCCTGGGTCGCGGCGTCCATGCCGCAGCCGGTGTCGCTCACCGAGAGGCGAACGTAGGAGCCCGGCGGCATGCGCACACCGCGCAGGTTGTCGGGCTCTACGTCATCCACCAGCAGCGTCTCGGTCGTGAGACGCAGGGTCCCGCTCCCGCCCATGGCGTCGCGCGCGTTGAGCACCAGGTTCACCAACACCTGATGGAGCTGCGACGCATCCGCCCGGACCCGGGCGAGCTCCGCCGCCGGCTCGAACACGATGCGCACGTCGGCACCGAGCAGCCGGGCGACCACGGGCAGGCTCTGGCTCACCAGCGCGTTGAGATCGAGCGGCGTGGGCTGCAGCAGCTGCTGGCGGCTGTAGGCCAGCAGCTGGCGCGTGATCCCGGCGGCGCGATCGGCCGCGCGGCGGATCTCGCCCAGGTCGTCCGCGCGCGAATCGCCGGCCGCGATCGACCCCTCGAGGAAGCCGCTGAAGCCAGCGATCACGGTCATCATGTTGTTGACCTCATGCGCCACGCCGCCGGCCACCTGCGCGATGGCCTCCATCCGCTCCCCCTGCACCAGCATCTCCGCCGCCCGGCGACGCTCGGTCACGTCGCTCACGATACAGCCGACCCATTCGACGCGGCCGTCGGGGGTGGCGACCGGATAGTAGCTCGCGAGATAGGTGCGCTGCTCCAGATCCGGGCCGGCGGGAGTCGCGAGGAGCTCGCGGTCGAGCAGCGGCTGGCCGGTGTGGAACACGGCCTCGAACATGGGCACGACGCTCGGTGCCAGCGGCCCCATTACCTCGGCCAGACTCCGGCCCCGGTGCGCTTCGACCGAAACCCGGGTCATGGCGGCCATGGCCTCGTTCACCCGCACGAAGCGGAGCTCGCGGTCCACGAAGGCCAGCCCGATGGGCGCCCCGCGGAAGACGGTGTCGAGCAGGGCGAGCGTACCTTCCTTCTCCCGGAGCGCCCGCTCGGCCTCCTGGTAGAGTCGCGCATTGTCGACCGCCGTCGCGGCGCGCCGGGCCAGGAGCCCGGCGGGCAGCAGATCGGCCTCGCTGTACTGCCGCCCCGACTCGGCCGTCACGAAGGTGATGGCCCCCAGGGTCCGGCCGCGGGCGGTGAGCGGGACGATGAGGAGCGAGCGGAGCCCGAACGCGCGGAGCTCGCGCAGATGCTCATCGTCCCGCGCGAAGCGGCGGAGGAGCCCGTCAGGGATCTCCGGAATCACCTGCGGCTGCCCGGAGTGGATCACCTGGGGTACCGGATCGTTGGCGAGCTCCCGGTAGCGGTGACTCATCGCCCACACAGCCTGGACCTTGGCCGGGTCCACGTGCGCGATGGCGAGGCGGTGCAGCCGCCCGTCCGCGTCCACCACGTCCACCGCGCACCAGTCCGCCAGGCGCGGCACAGCCAGCCGGGCGGCGGCCGCGAGCGTCGCCCGGTAGTCCAGCGACGAGGCCAGCACCTCGCTCACCTCCGCGAGGAACTCGACCTGCTCGCGGGACGCTTCGGCGCGGCGCCGTGCGGCCAGCACGGAGGCGAAGAGGGCGCTGATGGCGAGTCCCGATACGCCATAGGCCATGAACTCGAACGTGTGCGTGCGGCTGGCGAGGTGGAGGGCGCCGACCGGCCCCTTCGTGGTGAGGAAGACGCCGAGTCCAGAGGCCGCGAGCGTCACCAGGCCGGGGCCGAACCCGCCGTACCAGGCGCTGAGGCCGACCACCACGAGGAACAGGGGATCGAAGGCGGACCCGAACCGGCGGTGTAGCACCAGGTGGACCGCGACCACCACGATCGCGGCCAGCACCGCGACCGCGTATCGGCGGAAGGCACGGGGCCACTCCACGGCCGTCGCCCTTACCGCCGGCACGGGTCAGTCCGGCCTTCGGTCTCGTGTCCGGGGGCGCGACTGCCAGACCCCGTCTGTACGGGAATCACCGGCTGAACCACGAAGGCACCTGGTCATCAGGAGGGGGGCACTCGAAAGTTGCAAAGCGCCGATCATTCGCGCAACGACCGCCTGGCGGCTCGGCTCAGTAGGCGAAGCCCGCCCGGATGTAGAGCGCCGTTCGGTGGTCGTCGCCGCGGGCGACGGCAAAGCTGAAGGTATTGGCCGGCTCGAGGTAGGCGAACCACACACCGCCGCCCACCCCGGTGTGCCACTTGTCGGACGACTCCCCGTCGAAGTAGACCCGCCCCACATCGGCCAGCGCAAACACACCGAACGTGCCGGGCAGCACCAGGAAGTAGCGGCCCAGGCGGGCGCGGAGCTCCGCGCTCCCGTAGACCGCCGCGTCGCCGGCGTATCGCTCGGTGCGCAGTCCGCGCACCGTGCTCGCCCCACCGATGAACGCCGACTCGAAGAACGGAAACGCACCCCACACCTTCTTGGCGCCGGCACGGAGCGCCAGCGTCGGACCGAGTGTCGTATTGGGCGTGAGATAGGTGGACGCCTCCCCATGCAGCTCACCGAAGGTCGAGTCCACGTCCCACACCGCCGGATATACGCTGCCGCCGGCCACCAGGTGGATGCCCCGACGCGCGGCGGCTTCGGTGTCCCGAGTGTCCCACTCGGCGGAGGCGGTGGCCCCGACTTCGCCGAAGTCACCGACGCCGTACGGCTGGGTGAGCGTGATGAACCGGCCTGGATCGAGATCCGTTTTGGCGAACTTGAGGGTCGGGCCGACCGTGAGCCAGCCGGCGGCGCCGAACGGGAGCGTGATCGAGGGCGTGATCTGGTACTGCTGCTGCGGCACCCGGTAGAACTGATCGTCGTCGATGCGAGGCGTCTCGTTGCCGAAGCCGAAGAAGCGGACCACCTCGATGCCCGAGGCCCGGAGCAGGAGCGAGGTGTGGACCCTGGAGTTCACCCGGAAGAAGTCGCCCTGGAGCTCGGCCCGGAAGCGCTCGGCGCCGGTTGCGTAGCCCACCCGGGCACTCAGCCGCGAGCGATAGGGCCGCTTCCGGAACCCGAAGTCGTAGCGCACCAGTCCGCCTCCCACGAACAGGCCAACCTCGGGGCCCGAGCTGAACCAGGGGCGGAAGCGCCAGAACCCGCCCCAGTCTCGCCGGGGATACGGTGTGCTGTCGCTCAGCCGGAAGTCGGGGTATGGCCGGGTATCGAGCGGGGGCCGATGGAGGCCGCCTACCGTGTTCCGTCCGCGGGCGTCGTACACCCGCACCCGCCCGCCGCTCGAGGAATCCACCACCTGATCGTCGCCACCGCCGCCGACGATGCGGAGCAATGGCGTGCCGCCGTCCTGGCCGACGACGTGTACCACATCGTCTCCGCCGTGGAGGTACAGCCGGACTTCCTTGGTCTCCGACCGGTGGAACCGCCGATGGAACAACGGAACGCTGCTGTCGCCCTTCGCGGGATAGATGGCGAGCTCCAGGGTCCGGTCGCCGGTCTTCTTCGCCTCGACCCGCTCGGCCTTGTCGCTGCCGTAGACGTCGGCCTCGACCGCCAGCATGCGGTAGAACCGCATGGCCGCCTCGGTGAGGTGGTCGCGCCGCGACTTGAGGGCCGCCGCGAGCGAGGCCGCGTTGCTTCCCTTGTACTCCTCGGGAAGATGGGCCACGGCGTCGTCGATCACCTGATCGGTGAGCCGGCCCTTGAGCGCCGTCGCCACCGAGTCCCACACCGGCCAGTCGAGCCCGCCCAGGAGCCGCCGGTCGAGCACCCGGGCATTCCAGGTGAGGCCGACCATGCTGGGGTAGCGCGGCGAGAAGGCCACCAGCTGCGGCGCCGACAGCCGCGCCAGGCCGAGCAGCAGGCCGTCGAACCGGGCGAAGGCCTGATCGCGGTCCCGTGGGATCGGGGTCCACGGCACGCTGTCGCCCTTGCCCAATCGGGCCCAGCGCCACTGATCCTGGTGGCGATCCCAGTCGCCCAGGAACATGTCCACCAGTCTGGCCGCGAGAAACGCGCGGGTATCCACCCGCTCGTCCTGATCGTTCTCCAGTCGCTCGAACAGCTCGGTGGTCCCCACGATCTTCTCGGCGCCGGCGAACCCTGGCCCATTGTCGGTCGGCCGCTCCTCGATGGTGCCGAGCAGGCCGCCGAAGTCGGCGCGGAACTCGCCGAGGGCGGGGTCATCGGGGAGGAAGACAAGGCGGGGCTCCGAGTGCAGCACGCCGGCCGCATCGAGCAGCGGGCTCACCACCAGGGGCGCGGCCGGATGACCGGCGCTGATCTGATCCTGAAAGATCCGCCGGGCCACGGTCCGCCGGAGCGGCTCGGGGATCAGGGGCGACGGGTCCTTGTCGACCGACCGGAACTGATATTGCCGGCCATCGGCGCCCTTGAACCGGAGTGACTTGGTCTGTTTGCCGCCGCCGCGCTCGGTGGGATTGAGACCGCCGGCGAACTGATGGAGGTCGAGGATGGGCACCCGGATCGGCGTGGCCCAGAGGTCCCGATA
>DATEJD010000360.1:0-3800 GCA_035278325.1 Gemmatimonadales bacterium
CAACAATTGCCTGTTCCACTGCTCCCCGTTCCGCCGTTCCCCTCCCGGAGGATTCATGCGCGCGATCTCCCGAGTCGGCGTGCTCGGCTGCGGTCAGATGGGCAGCGGCATCGCGCAGGCAGCGGCGGTCGCGGGATACCCGACGGTGGCCCGCGACGTCGAGACCGGCCTTCTCGCCAAGGGCGAGCGGTCCATCCAGCAGTCACTCGACAAGCTGGTCGAGAAGGCCAAGCTCGCCGGGGCGGATCGGGACGCCGCTCTCGGCCGGTTGACGTTCACGGTTCACCTTCAGGATCTCGCCGGCTGCGACCTCATCATCGAGGCCGTCACCGAGAGTCTCGAGCTCAAGAACGAGCTCTGGCGCGCCCTCGATCCGCTGTGCCCGCCGCACACCATCTTCGCCTCCAACACCTCCAGCCTCTCGATCGGCTCCATGGCAGCGGCCACGGGCCGCGCCGACCGGTTCGTCGGCCTCCACTTCTTCAATCCGGTCCCGCTGATGCCGCTGGTGGAGGTGGTCCGCGCGATCGGAACCTCTCGCGAGACGTTCGAGACGGCCGAGGCTTTCGCCCGCCGGCTCGGCAAGGAGCCGATCGCGGCCCAGGATCGCCCGGGGTTCGTAGTCAATCGGCTCCTGGTGCCGTACCTGCTGGACGCGGCGCGAGCCCGCGAGTCCGGTCTCGCCTCCACCGCCGACATCGACCGTGGCATGCAGCTCGGCTGCGGCCATCCGATGGGGCCGCTCACCCTGCTCGACTTCGTCGGGCTCGATACCGTGGTGCGGATCGCGGAGATCATGTTCGACGAGTTCCGTGAAGCGCGGTTCGCGCCTCCGCCGCTGCTCCGCCGCATGGTCACCGCCGGGCTGCATGGCCGGAAATCGGGGAGGGGGTTTTATGATTATTCGACCAATCCCCCGACCCCTGTCGATCTAGGACTCTGAGGAGACCCGATGTTCGGTTACGACTGGCCTCGTCTGCATGCCGCGTTGAACGATCTTCCGGCCGCGCTGCTCCTGGTCGCCGTGCTGTTCGATCTGGCCAGCGTGATCCTGCGCCGGCCGCCACTCCGGGTGGCCGGGTTCTGGACGCTGGTCATCGGCGCGATCGGCGGCGTGCTGGCGGTCCTGTCGGGGCTCAAGGCGGAAGAGCACATCGCGCACGGGGAGGCGGTGCATGAGCTCATGCACACCCACGAGGAGCTGGCCCTCACCACGCTTGGGATCTTCGCGGTCGTGGCGCTCTGGCGAATCGTGCGGGAGAATCGAATGGGCGGAGCCGAGCGGGGAGCGGTGCTGGCGCTTTCGGTCCTCGGGACCGGCGTGCTGCTGGTGACGGCGTCCTACGGCGGCAAGCTGGTGTTCGACCACGCGGCCGGCATCCCGACGCCGGTGCTCGAGGCCGAGATGCATGAGCGGGCGGAAGGTCATCACCACCACGGAGCGGGCGAAGCGGCTGAGGAGCACGAGCACGACGAGGCGGCCCCCGCGGATTCGGCCAACGGCCCCGCGCCAGCGGACTCCACCCCGTCGGGCGGGCACACGCACCCGCCCGGGACGCCTCCGCACAAGGACTGAGCCATGCGCGAGGCGCGGACCCAGCGCATCGGTCGAGCCCTGATGCTGATGGGGCTGTCGGCCATCGGTCTCGGCGTGGCCTGCCGCCCCGTGACCACCCGCCCGCCATTTCCACCGGTGCCGGAGGCCGCGTCCTCGGAGATCCGGCTCCCGCCCGGCGAGGCCACCCGCCTCCTGGCCGACGCCCTCCGCGCCGACTCCATCCCCGCCTCGCGGGTCGAGCTGCGCGACACCTGGCTCGAGACCGGCTGGTTCGTGGCCGCGACCGGGAAGCCGGTGCGTAACCGCCGCCCGATCGGGATGGATGTCGTGCGGGTCCGCGCCTGGGCCGATCCGACGCATCCGGGGAACTGCAAGGTGGTGGTGGAGACCGTGTATCGGCCGGTGGCCGATCCGTCGCTGCCGGCGCGGGAGCTGGATCGGCAGGTGCCGCGCGACCACCCGGTGTCGGTCAAGGTGCGCGCGGCGCTTCAGGATCTCGTGAAGCGGTACGGTGGGCCGCCCGAGCAAACCCGGCGGCCGGCGGCCGCGCCCGAAGCCGAGCCCGGCAACGCGCCGGAGGAGCAGCAGCCCGAGGCGCCGCCGGACACGACCGTCGATCAGGACCGCTAGTTGACGAAGGGAGTCACCCTGAGCGAAGCGAAGGGGGCATGCGTCCGGGCATGCCCCCTTCGCTTTGCTCAGGGTGACTCCTACACCACGTAGGCCCGAACCCAGTCCTCGAGCTGCCGGAGGTCGAGCAGCGCGTCCTTGCAGGGCCCGGACGGCAGCGTCATCGTGAGGCCCAGGACCGGTATCTTGCCGGCCACGTCGTGCAACCCGCTCACCATGTCGCGCTCACACGCGACGGCCACGACCGCCCGCGGGCGGCGCTCGCGGATGACCCGGCGCGCGAGCTGCCCGCGCGTCGCCACGAACACGGGCACCCCGTACCGTCCCGCGATCCCCAGCACCCCGTCGAGCGTTTCCTTGGAGAGACAGCGGGGGATGAGCAGCAGCAGCTCGCCTTTCCCGACCTTCCGACCCCTCACGAGCGCCAGCGCGTTGTAGACCTTCACCGACGCGTTCTCCACCCAGTCCCGCCGGCCGAACCGGTCGGCCACGCGGGAGGTGAGCCGCATCACGCGGAGATACGGACCCCGCTCGGCGAGGTGCTCGGGCAGGAGTGCCCGGCCGGTGACGAACGAGAGCAGGAGCACACCCCACCAGAGCCACAGCACCCCAGTGAGAATCGCGAGGCCCCACCAGAGAACGGCGGGCAGCGAGCGGTGCAGCTCGCCCAGTCGGGGACCGAACAGATAGAGCGCGAGCGCGGCGACCAGGATGCCGGCCACCAGGGCAACGGCCGACCAGAGGAAGAACAGCGTGGGGGACGCGTCGTAGTTCCCCCGGTTGGGCAGCGGCTTCCCGTCCCACTCGTCCCATTCGTGGCCCAGCCGGCGGTCCACGTCGATGTGGATCAACTGCGCACGGGAAGTGTCCGACATACGGGAACAAGATAGTTAGCTTTTCCCCATGCTGCCTCCCCCGCCAGTCCGTGGTCTGTTCCGCACCGACCATCGCGCGCGCGCCGCGTACGCCGAGGGCGCGGGCATTTTCCGGATCCTGCCGTCGGCGGTGTGCGTCCCGCGCGATCGCGAGGATGTGGCCTCGCTCGCGCACTGGGCGTCGGCGCACCGGGTGGCGCTGGTGCCGCGCGGCGCGGGGAGCGCCATGGGGGGCGGCAACGTGGGCGACGGCGTGATCGTCGATCTCACGGGGTTGCCGCGGCGGGTCGAAGTGGACGGGCCGGCCCGCCGCGCGCTCGCCAGCGCCAGCGTCACCCTCGCCGATCTCAACGTGGCGGCCGACGGCGCCGGACTCCGGCTGCCGCCCGATCCGTCGAGCGGACGCTGGGCCACGCTCGGCGGGATGCTCTCCACCAATGCCGCGGGGGCGCGCACGGTCCGCTATGGCAGCGTGCGGCGCTGGGTCGAGGCGCTGGAGCTGGTCACGGCCGACGGGGAGATCACCGAGCTCCGCCGCGGCCGCGCCCCGGCCAGTCGCACGCTCGCGATCGAGCGGTTCGAGGCCGAGGCCGCGCCGGCCATTCGCGCGGCGGCCGACCTGATCGGCCGGCGGTTCCCGCGGACCCGCAAGAACGCCTCGGGCTACGCCCTCGACGCCTGGCTCCAGTCGGGCGACCTCATCGATCTCCTGATCGGCGCGGAGGGGACCCTCGGCT
>DATEJD010000361.1:0-4691 GCA_035278325.1 Gemmatimonadales bacterium
CGCTCGCTGGTGCTCCGGCTCACCGTCATGCGATGTCCCCCTTCAGTAGAGGCGCTCGAGCACGGCGCCCGGATAGTATGCCGCCAGGATGCGCTCATGGTCCTGCCCGGCGCGCGAGCGGCCGACCGCGCCCCATTGGCACATCCCCACCCCGTGCCCCGCCCCGGCGCCATCCGCCGCGAGCCGGCTGACTCGGCCGCCGGTGCGCGTCACGGTGAGGGTAAAGGTATTGCTCCGCAGCACGTCCCCCGACACGGGACGGAGCACCTGGCGCACGTTGGGTCCGTCCACCAGCACATCCCCCCGGCGCAGCCCGACCACGAGCTGGCCGACCCGGCCCGACGGCGTGCGGTAGGCAATCCGCACGTCGCGCACTTCGCTCACGTCCATCGCGACCGCGGTCGAGCCGCCCCCCGCCGGCAAGGTGGGCAGGGTGCGCTGGAGGGTGGCGCGGAGCGCCTCGCCGGTCCACTCCTCGTGCCAGCGGAACCGCGGCGAGAGGCTGCAGTAGGCCGTGCCATCGTCCGCCAGATCGGAGACCGAGCGCAGGTACGGCCGATCGGCGCCACGGAACACTTCGGTGCCGTCGGCGGTCCGCCCCCCACAGGTGGAGTAGAAGAAGGCATCGATGGGGGCGCCGCCGTAGGTCAGGATCTGCCCCCGCGTGCTGTCGACCGCCGCCCGGCCCTCGGGGGTCTCGGTGGACGCGCCGCCGTACACCTGGTCCGCCACGGTCGCGTAGAGGTCGAACCCCTGGCTCTGCCACCGGCCGAGGTTGCGCAGCGCGAAGGTGCGCGACACGATCGCCTGCGCGCGGAGCGCCTCCTGGTCCTCCGGACTGCGCCGGCCCATCTCGGCACTCACGACGCCGATGAGATAGGTCTCCATCGGCAGCCGGTCCACCACGGTGACGCCGGTGCGATCGCGCAGCGCGACGATGGTACCGCGATACGGCCGCCCGTTCACCAGGACGGGCGCGTTGGGATCCGGCGTCCCGATCTCGATCACGTCCGTGGGGGCACTGGATGCGCCGCCAGGCGCGAGCACGACGATGCCGGTCCCCTGCACCGCCACACGCCAGACCTCGCCAGCCGGAATCTCGACCAGCCGTGCGCCCGAGGGATCGCTCACGCTGAGGCCGGCGGCGCCCGCCACGGTGGCCGAGCCCGCGCCCACGGTCAGACCGACGCGGATGGTCGGCTCGACCGGTCCCTGCGGACCGGGGACCGCGACCGGAGGCGCCTCGGGCCTGGGAACCGGGGTGGGACTTGGAGGCGCGGCGGTCGAGGTGCAGCTGGCCATCGCCACCGCGGCGGCCGCGGCCAGGGTGACGACAACAGCACTCCACCGGTGCAGCCGCGCGCGAGCTCCGCCGGCGTCAGCCGCGATAATTGCCAAACTTGAGCTCGATGCCGAAGTCCTGGCCACGGAGGAACCCGATGATGGCCTGCAGCTCGTCCCTGGAGGGGCTCGACACCCGGATCTCGTCGCCCTGGATGGTCGCCTGCGCCTTCTTGAAGCCGCCGTCCTTCACGGCCTTGATGATCTTCTTGGCCGTGTCCTGCGGAATGCCCTGGGTGAGCTTCACGGTGCGCCGCACCGATTGGCCGGTGGCGGGCACGATGTCGCCCAGCTCGAGGTTCTTGACCGGCACGCCCCGCTTGATCATCCGGGTCTGGAGCACATCCACCAGGGCTTCCATCCGGAACTCGTCATCGGCGGCCAGGCGGATCTCCGCCTTGGGACGATCGAACTCGATGGTGCAGTGGGTGCCCTTGAAGTCGTAGCGCTGCGCGATCTCCTTGAGCGCCTGATTCACGGCGTTGTCGACCTCCTGGAGATCGGCGCCGGTGGATACGTCGAAGGAGGGATTGCTGGCCATTGGGCTGGCGGCGAGAAAGTGGATGGTCGTCGCGTGTCGGCGGATGCGGGAAGGATTACCCTGGGGCCCGTGCTTGACAACCCTCGAAGCGCGGGCTAGCGTCGCCCGCGCGGCGGTTGATTCAGGGCCACTGCCCGCCGAGGCCCGGACCACTCCACGAGCGGCCCGGGCCTTTACATTTTCCCGACACCCTGAGGAGCACCCCATATCGTTCCAGCCCGACACCCTGGCCATCCACGCAGGGCAAGCCCCCGACGTGGTCGGCGAAGGTCCGGCCACCCGCGAGCTCGCGCTGGGCGACTTCGTCACCGCCAGCGGCGAGACGCTGAGCGGCCTCCGGCTGCGCTATCGCGTGGTGGGCGATATCGAGGCGGCTCGCGAGAACGGCTGGATTCTGGTGTTCCACGCCCTCACCGGCAGCGCCGACGCCGAGGCCTGGTGGGGACCGCTCATCGGCCCCGACAAGGCGCTCGACACCTCGCGGCACGCGATCGTCTCCGCCAACCTGCTGGGGAGCTGCTACGGCTCGACCGGACCGATGGAGTGGGCGGCGGAGCACGACGAGCCGTTTCCCGACCTGACCCCGGCGGATCTGGCGCTGGCGCATGTTCCGCTGCTCGCTCACCTCGGCGTGGAGCGGCTGGCCCTCGCCACGGGTGGATCGCTCGGCGGCATGGTGACGTTGGAGTGGGGCCGACGCTCGAGCGTCCCGGTCGACCGGCTGGTCGTGTTCGCCGCGCCGACGGCGACTTCGGCGCAGGCCATTGCCTGGAACACGGTCCAGCGCATGGCCATCGAAGCCGATCCGGCGTGGCGGCGCGGGCGCTACCTGCCCGGGCGCGGGCCCGTGGCGGGCCTGGCCGCGGCCCGCGCGCTGGCCATGATCACGTATCGCTCGAGCATCGAGTTCGATGCCCGGTTCGGGCGGACCTCGTCGCGCACGCCCGGCCGGTTCGACGTCGACCATTACCTCAGGCGCCAGGGCGACAAGCTGGTGGCCCGATTCGATGCCGCGAGCTATATCGCCCTGATGCGGGCGATGGACCTGCACGATATGGGAGACGTGGCGGCCGCGGCCCGCGAGACCGCCGAGCGGGTGCGCACCGTCATCGGCGTCGGCGTGGACACGGACATCCTGTACTTCCCGGAGGAGGTGCGAGCCTGGACGGACGCGTACCGCGCGGCCGGGGTGGACGCGCGGTACCGGGAGATTCGCTCAACGTCGGGTCACGACGCTTTCCTCATCGAGTGGGACCAGGTGGAGGCGATCCTCCGGGAGGTCTAGGTCGTCCCGTCGGACCGCCGCCGATGGCGCTCTTCCCATCGCCGGTGGCGCAGCCGGTCCGCGCGGTCGTCGACGCGGGCTCCGTGCCGCTCGAACCGCTCGGCGCGACGGTCGAGCCAGGCTCCGTGACGCTCGAGCCGCTCGCCGCGATGCTCCCAGCGATTCCCTCGCCGCGCATAGGCGCGGCCCCGAAGCGGGTGGCCGTGGCGCGCGAGCCACCGACCGTGCCGCTCCCAGCGCTCGCCCCGCCGCTCCATCCGTTCCCCCCGCCACGCCATTCGACCGCCCCGCCGCTCCATCCGCTCCCCCCGCCGCGCCATTCGCCCGCTGCGGCGCTCCATCCACCACGCGCGGTGCCGTCCCTGGCGGCCCTGCTCCGACTGCTCGGCCCGAGGCAGGTTGAACGGATTGGGCGCGTCGGCCTGGGCCGCCGCGGGCGTCGCGGCGAACAGGCCCAGCGCGACGAGGGTGAATAGCCGAATCCTGCTGGTCATCGAGATCCTCCCGCGGCTCCCGCCGCTCGTCGGGACACTTACAGTGACGGGCGGTGACGAAACGAAAACCCCGGCGTTAAGGCCGGGGCGCGAAGGACTGCAGGCGACTGCACGTGAGATCGGCCTGGCTCAGGCCAGGAAGCTCTCCAGGGCCCGGGCCCGGCTCACGTGGCGGAGGCGGCTCAGGGCCTTCTCCTTGATCTGCCGCACCCGCTCGCGCGTGATGCCGAGCAGGCTGCCGATCTCCTCGAGGGTCATTGGCTCGGGCCCGTCCAGCCCGAAATAGAGGCGAAGGATCTTGGCTTCCCGTTCCTTCAGGGTGGACAGGACTTCCTCGATGGACTCGGTGAGGGCGTGCTCGAATGTCTCCGAGTCGGGGCCCGGGTTCTGCGTGTCGGGCAGGTAGTCGAGAAGCTTGTTGTCCTCGCCCGGCGTGAGGGGCGCGTCGAGCGAGAGGTGGTTCTGCGAGATGGAGAGGGTCTTCTGAACCTCTTCCATCGAGATGTCCATGCCCTCGGCGATCTCGGAGGGCGTGGGCTCGCGGCCCAGCTCCTGGAGCAGCGCCGACGATCGCTTGCCGATGCGGTGCAGCGTGCCGGCGCGGTTGAGCGGCACCCGCACGATCCGGCTCTGTTCCGCCAGGGCCTGAAGGATGGCCTGTCGGATCCACCAGACCGCGTAGGAGATGAACTTGATGCCCTTGGTCTCGTCGAACTTGTGGGCCGCCCGGATGAGGCCCAGGTTGCCCTCGTTGATGAGGTCGGCGAGGGACACGCCCTGATTCTGGTATTTCTTGGCCACCGACACGACGAACCGGAGATTGCTGCGGACCAGCTTGTCGAGCGCCTCGCCGTCTCCCGTGCGGATACGCTGGGCAAGGTTCACCTCCTCCTCCTGCGGGATCAGCGGGTACTTGCTGATCTCGCGGAGATACTGGTCCAGGGATCCTTCATCGAACGAAGGACCTCGCCTGCCGGCTCCAACCTGCATTGGACGCATGCGACTCAACCTCGAACAGAAATGGGGCGGG
>DATEJD010000362.1:0-5622 GCA_035278325.1 Gemmatimonadales bacterium
CCGGCTCCGAGGGAAGCCGCGAGCGGCGGTGAAGTCGGATGTGGTGGATGCGGATGGGAAGGGGAAGTGATCGGGATGAAGCGCATCCTGATCGCCGGCGGAGGCACCGGCGGGCACCTCATGCCGGCCCTGGCCATCGCGCAAACCCTGGTCGAGACGGCCCCGGGCTTCGAGCCGGTGCTGGTCGGCGCGGCGAGAGGAGTCGAGGCACGCCTGCTGCCGACGCGCGACTTCCGGTTTCACCTGCTGCCGTCCGAGCCGATTTATCGGCGCACCTGGTGGAAGAACGTGCGTTGGCCGATCATCGCCGGCCATCTCCTGCGCCGCGTGGGTCGCGTGTTCGCCGACGAGCAGCCGGTGGCGGTCGTGGGCACCGGTGGCTACGCTTCGGCGCCCGTGGTCTGGTGGGCTACTCGGCGCCGGGTCCCGACAGCCATTCAGGAGCAGAATGCCTATCCCGGCCTGGCCACTCGCCTGCTCAGCACTAGGGTGCGTCACGTCTATCTCGGCCTCCCCGAGGCACGCGCGCTGCTCCGCTTCGGCCGACACACCCAGGTGTTCGACACCGGAAATCCGATTACGCCCCCTACACCGGGCCGGCGCGCCCAGGCACTGGCGCGGTTCGGGCTGACCGGGTCCCGCCCGGTCGTGCTGGTTACCGGCGGCAGCCAGGGCGCGCTCGCGATCAATCGCGCGGTGGCCGGTTGGCTGGATCAGGGCGGGCCGCGCGGTGCCGACCTGCTGTGGGTAACCGGTCGAGGCACCTACGATCAGTTCGCCGCGCGCCACCGCCCTCCCGCCGTGCAGGTCATCGACTTTCTCGACCCGATGGCCGACGGCTATGCGGTGGCGGATGTGGTGGTGTCGCGCGCGGGCATGATCACCGTGGCGGAGCTGTGCGCGTGGGGGCTGCCCAGCGTGCTCGTGCCGCTTCCCACCGCGGCGGCCGATCACCAGACCCACAACGCCCGCGTGCTGGCCGAGGCCGGCGCGAGCGCGCTCATCACCCAGACCGACCTCACCGCCGCCACGCTGGCCGCGGCCATCGAGTCGCTGCTGGGCGACCGGCCACGTCGCGAGACGATGGCGGCCCGAGCGCTGGCCCGGGGCCGCCCGCACGCCGCCGCCGACATAGTGTCGAAGATTTTGACGCTGGCGTCGTGAGCCGCACTTTCAGAACCCGCAGCAGTTACTTACATTTGCGCATCCAACATGAACCTGTTCACCCCCACTGATAGGCGCCCGGTTCATTTTGTTGGCATCGGTGGCGCCGGCATGAGCGCGCTCGCGCTCATCGCGTGTCGCCGAGGGGTGGTCGTGAGCGGGTGCGATACCGATCCTGCCGGCGCGGCCGACGTCGCGGCGATGGGTGCTCGCGTGTGGCAGGGCCACGATCCATCTCATATCGAAGGTGCACGCGCCGTGGTGGTGAGCGCGGCCGTACCCGCCAACCACCCCGAGCTCGAGCGAGCCCGGAGTTTGGGCCTGCCGGTGGTGCCGCGGAAGGAAGCGCTCGCGGCGTTGGTGGGCACGTCCCGCTCCGTGGCGGTCGCGGGTACGCACGGGAAGACGACCACCACCGTGATGACCACCGAGGCGCTGACCGCCGCCGGGCTCTCCCCCACCGGCATTGCCGGCGGGCGGGTGAGCGCCTGGGGCGGCAACGCGAAGGTCGCGGGCACCGATCTGTTCGTTGTCGAGGCCGATGAGTACGACAAGGCCTTTCTCACGCTGTACCCGACCGTCGCGATCGTCAATAACGTCGAGCCCGACCACCTCGAGTGCTACGGCTCCATGGCCGCGCTCGAGGATGCCTTCACCGACTTCGCCGGCCGGGCCGCAACCGCCATCGTGAGCGCCGACGATCACGGCGCGCGGCGTATCGCGGCGCGGCTGGATCGGGGTCTGCTGCGATTCGGCTTCGCCGAGGATGCCGACGTCAGAATTTCTGACACCGCCCAGCACGCCGACCGCACCGAAGCCACGGTCCGCTGGCGGGACGGGCGCTCGGTCCGGCTCCGGCTCCGCGTGCCGGGGGTGCACAACCTGCGGAACGCGGTCGCGGCCCTCGCGGCCACTGACGCCATCGGTGGCGCGCTGGATCCGGCCGTCGAGGCGCTGGCCGAGTTCGCCGGCGTGGGCCGCCGGTTCGAGCGGCTGGGCGAGCACGGTGGCATCGCCGTGGTGGACGACTACGCGCACCACCCCTCGGAGCTTGCGGCGACACTCGCGGCCGCGCGGCAGGCATACCCTGGGCGGCGGCTGGTCGCGGTGTTTCAGCCGCACCTCTATTCCCGGACCGCCGCCCACGGCACCGCCATGGGGGAGGCGCTCGCCGCGGCCGACCTGGTGGTGGTCACCGAGGTCTATGCCGCGCGGGAACAGCCCATCGCCGGGGTGAGCGGGCGCCAGGTCGTCGAGGCGGCCCAGCGCGCCGGGGCGGATGCGCGGTTCGAGCCCAGCCGGCCCGATGTGGGGCGCCGGGTCTATGAGGCGCTCGAACCCGGTGACGTAGTGCTCACCCTTGGCGCCGGGGACATCACGCGCGTGGGACCCGAGCTCGTGCGGTGGCTCGGGGCCGCCTGAAACCCGGCTGGAAGATCCTCGGCGGACTCGTTCTGGGGCTCGCGCTCTGGTTCGGGCTTCCCAGAACGCTTCGTGGTCTCGATTTTTTCCGGGTACGACGGGTGGAGATCGCCGGATTGCAGTATCTTGATCCGGCCAGTGTGATCGGAGCGTTGCGGCTCGCGCCCAAGGCCAGTGTGTTCGACGACGGGGCCCCGCTCGCGAAGCGGGTGCTCGCCATGCGTGGCGTCACCGGGGTCGAAATCGGGCGGCGGCTGCCGGGCACGCTCCGGGTCGAGCTCAAGGAGACCCCGCCGGTGGCCCTGGCGAGCCGGGGCGAGGGGCTGGTCCTGCTGGATGCACGGGGTCGGGTGCTCCCGTACGACCCGCTGCGTTCCGCGCCCGACCTCCCCTATGCGGCCTTCGGCGACGCGCTGGTGACGGGCGTGCTCGCGCGGGTGCGGGACTTCGATCCCGACCTGTTCGCGCGAATCGGAGCGGCCTGGCGGGTGGGGCCGGACGTGGTACTCGAGGTCGGGGGGCGGCGCCTCTGGTTCGGCGCGCAGGTTTCCGCGGAGGACATTCGAGCGGTGATGGCGGTGGAGCAGGCCCTCGCCCGCAGCGGGCGACCTTACCAGGAACTCGATGGACGCTTCGCCGGCCAGGTGATCGTCCGCCGGACCCGGGCATGAGCGCCCAGCCCCAGCGGCTGGTCGCGGCACTCGATCTGGGCACCACCAAGGTCGTCGCCGCCATCGCGGAAGTCACCGGCGACGCGCGTGACGTGGGCGCGCGCATTCTCGGCGTCGCATCCGAGAAGACCGCCGGAATCCGGCGCGGCGTCGTGCGCGACATCGAAGAGACCACCCGGGCCATCGACAAGGCCATGAAGAGCGCCCAGCGTATGGCGGGCGTCGAAGTCGGATCGGCCTATTGCGGGATCGCGGGCGAGCACGTGGCCGGCCGCAGCTCGCACGGCATGGTGAGCGTCACCGGCGATGAGATCCGGACCAGCGACGTGGCCCGGGTGAACGACATGGCGAGCAACATCAGCTTCGGGCGCGACCACGAGCTGCTGCACGCCATTCCCCAGGATTACCTGATCGACCAGCAGGGCGGCATCAACGAGCCGATCGGCATGACCGGCTCGCGGCTGGAAGCCGAGGTCTATCTCGTGACCGTGCTCTCCAGCGTGCTCCAGAATCTCAAGCGCTCCGTCGAGCGGGCCGGCTACCACGTCCAGGAGTTCGTGCTGGAGCCGCTGGCAGCCTCGCTCGCGGTCCTCACGCCGGACGAGATCGAGCTGGGCTGCGCCATCGTCGAGCTGGGCGGCGGGTCGACCAACGTCTCGATTTTCCACAATGGGAAGATCCGGCACACCGGCTCGCTGCTCTGCGCCGGCGGCCACGTCACCGCCGACATCGTCCACGGACTGCAGGTGACCCAGCTGGATGCCGAGCGGCTCAAGGAACGGTTCGGCGCCGGATTCGAGCCCCTGGTGCCCGAGAGCGACGTGTTCGAGCTTCCCAGCACGCCGGGGCAGGGAGCGCGCAATGCCCAGCGCCGCGTGCTGGCGCATATCATGCACATGCGATTGCAGGAAGTCCTGGAGTATGCGCTCGACGAGATCACCCGCGCAGGCTATCATCAGCGTCTCCCCGCAGGGGTCATCCTGACGGGCGGTGGGGCTTTAACCCCGGGCATCGTGGAACTGGCCCGCGAGGTTTTCGCCATGCCGGCCCGCTGCGGCATTCCCGGCCAGCGCCTTCGCGGTCTGGCGGACAGCGTCGAATCACCGCGAATGGCGGTATCAGCGGGCCTGGTCCTCTATGGCGCCCGGCAGGTGGCAACGAGCGGCGGCTTCGGCACAGGTGCGCGGAAGTCGCCGGCGGTCGAGAAGGTGCTCGCTCCGGTAAAACGGTGGCTCCAAGACTTCTTCTGAGTCCGGCCGAGGGAACACACCATGAGATTTGAGCTGGAAGAGAGCGGCATCCAGACCGCCCGGATGAAGGTGGTCGGCGTCGGGGGCGGGGGCGGCAACGCCGTCAACCGCATGATCGAGGATCAGCTCGGCGGAGTCGAGTTCATCTCGGTCAACACCGACGCGCAGGCGCTGGCGATCTCGAAATCGGACATCAAGATCCAGATCGGGCGCAAGCTGACCCGAGGCCTGGGCGCGGGTGCTCGACCCGAGATCGGTCGGCAGGCCATCGAGGAAAACCGGGACGAAGTGGCACAGGCGGTCCAGGGCGCCGACATGGTGTTCGTCACCTGTGGCATGGGCGGCGGCACCGGCACCGGCGCGGCCCCGGTGGTGGCCCAGATGGCGCGCGAGACCGGCGCCCTCACGGTCGGCATCGTCACCAAGCCGTTCCTGTTCGAGGGCCGGCGCCGGATGAAGCAGGCCGAGCAGGGCATCGCCGAGCTCCGGAAGAACGTCGACACCATGATCGTGGTGCCCAACGAGCGCTTGCTCGCCGTGGTCGGCAAGGGGATTCCGTTCCAGGAAGCGCTCAAGAAGGCCGACGAGGTGCTGCTCCACGCCACGCAGGGCATCGCCAGCCTCATCACCAGCACCGGCATCATCAACGTGGACTTCGCCGACGTGCGCACCGTCATGCAGAACGGCGGGGCCGCGCTCATGGGCACCGGCATCGGCCGGGGCGAGAACCGGGCCCTCGAGGCCGCCCAGCAGGCCATCTCGAGCCCGCTGCTCGACAACGTCTCCATCGCCGGTGCCACGGGCGTCCTGATCAACATCATCGGGGGCGACGACCTCACCCTCGGCGAAACCACCCAGATCAACGACATCATCCACGACGCCGTGGGCGACGACGCCGAGATCATCTTCGGCGCCGGGAACGACCCCGCCATGCGCGGCGAGGTGCGCGTCACCGTCATCGCCACCGGCTTCGACCGCGCGGTCACCGGCGATCAGCCGCTCAGCCGCACCTCCGGCGCCGCCGGCGTGCTCAACTTCCCGCAGCGGGGCGCGCGCCCCTCGTCGCCGGCCATACCGGCGCCGCAGCCCCAGCCGCAGCCCGCCGCGCCGCGGGT
>DATEJD010000363.1:0-2928 GCA_035278325.1 Gemmatimonadales bacterium
GTAACGTGAACGGTCTGGGAATTCGTCGTGGCCATGATGTTATTCTCCTGTAGTTGATACCGACTCGATCATATCGGACGGAGGGATCGCGTGCCTGATCGCCCCCGCATCGCTCATGTGGGCGTCGCCGTGACCGACCTCGACGCCGCCCTGGCCTTCTATCGTGACGTCCTGGGCCTCCATCCACACCCGCCCGAGGAGGCCGACGGCGCCAGGATTGTGTCGCTCCCCTTCGGCGAATCGGAAGTGGAGCTCCTGGCTCCCGTTCGAACCGACAGCCCCGTCGCGAAGTTCCTCGAGCGCCGGGGCCCCGGCATTCATCATATCTGCTATCGGGTGCCGGACCTCGACGCCGCCCTCGCATCCTGTCGGGCGGCCGGCTACCGGCTGGTGGACGAGGTTCCCCGCACCGGCGCCGGCGGTCGCCGGATCGCCTTCGTGCATCCCAAGGCCACCGCCGGCATCCTGCTCGAGCTTACCGAGTAAACATAACCGAGACCGGAGGGGCTGAGTTCCCTTTCGGATCAGGGACTGCCGGGCGCCGACGCGGTGTCTTTGGCGGAGGGATCGCACGGCTTGGCGGGATTGCCGGCCGAGGCGAGATCCACCTGATTGATGATCCAGGTTCTGTCGGCCAGCAGGATCACCGTGAAGGGAATGTCCCAGGTGCACGCCTGGCGCCGGATCTGCACCTGCATCGCACGGCGCGCCTCTGAGCCGTCCGGATTGTCCGAGAGAATTCGGAAATCGTCGTGGCTCAGGTACGCCTGCATGACGGCGATGCGGCGCTCGTAATCCGGGGGCTGGCGCGTCTTGCTGGCCGGGCCGCGGGTGGTGCCCCAGAGGCCGGCCATCGTGGTGAGATTGCTGTCGGCGACGGCCTTCATGAAATTCTGCACCGCCGCGGCGGCCGTGTTGGCCGGATGTACCTGGTTGGCTGGGCCAGCACTATTGCACGCGGCCAGCACCAGGGCTGCCGCGCACCACCATCGGTTGGTCACCGGTCTCTCGTTGAGGCGAGTTGGAGCGTGCGAAGTTAATTGGCCGCGGAGTAGCGAGCAATGACGTCCCAACGACTCTACATCAACATCGACCACGTCGCCACGGTGCGGCAGGCGCGCCGGACCGACGAGCCGGACCCGCTGGAGGCTGCCCGGCTCTGCGAGGCCGCCGGCGCGGACGGCATCACGGTGCATCTCCGCGAGGACCGGCGCCACATCCAGGATCACGACGTCCAGCGGCTCAAGCCGGCGGTGCGCGTGCTCAACCTGGAGCTCGCGACCAGCCAGGACATCCTGGCCGTGGCCTGCCGGATTCGCCCCTACCAGGCCACCATCGTGCCCGAACGGCGCGAGGAAGTGACCACGGAGGGCGGCCTCGACCTGAGCGGGCCGAGCCCTCGCCTGCGGGAGACGATCCGTCGCCTGGACGAGATCGGCGCCCGGGTCAGCCTCTTCATCGACCCCGAGCCTGCCGCGCTGGACGCGGCGAAGGATCTCGGCGTGCCCGCCGTCGAGCTCCACACCGGGCGCTACGCCCACACCTGGCAATCGAGCGCTGCGGCGCTCGAGGAGCTCCGCCGGGCCGCGGCCCATGCCGCCGACATGGGCCTGAGCGTCCACGCCGGGCATGGGCTCACCTATCGGAACGTGACGCCCGTGGCGGCCATTCCCGAGATCGAGGAGCTCAACATCGGACACAGCGTGGTGAGTCGCGCCGTGATGGTCGGCATGCGCACCGCAGTGGAGGAGATGCTGCACTTGGTGCGTGGCGCGAGGCGCTGATACCTTCCGAGCCATGACCAACCCTATGGCCACCGCCGACTTCTTCGCTCTCGAGGCGGGGGAATGTCTCGACCGGCTCGAGACCCTGGTGGCCCGCCCCGACGGGCCGCCGGCCGAAGAATTTCTCCGCACCGCGCGGGTGCTGCGCGGGGCCGCGCTCATGGCGTCGCAGCAGCCGATCGCGCGGGCCGCCGCCGGGCTGGAAGGGCTCGCCCGGGCGTATCGTGATGGCCGCCGCCCCTGGGACCCCGTCACCCGGGAGCAGGCAGCGCAGGCCATCGAGGAGTTCCGGCTGCTGGTGCGGCGGGTGCGCGACTGGGGCGAGCCCGAGACGGTGCGTTCGGCCCGCCTCGGGTCGATGCTCGAATCACTCGCAGGCCGGGGTCCCGGGGCCGCGCCGGGGACGGATGGGCAGGCACGCCACGAGCACCACGGCGAGTTGAACGCCGGCGTCCGGGCCTTCGTGGCGAGGGAAGGCGCGCTGATCGCGAGCGCGCTGGATCGGGCCGCCCGCGCCATCCGCGCCGAGCCGGGCGATCGGGAGCCGCTCTACACTGTCATTCGGCGCATGCAGTCGCTCCGCGGGCTGGCCGAGCTGAGCGAGCTGGTGCCGCTGCCGGAGATTCTGGACGGGGTCGAGCTGGCGGTGGGCGACCTCACCCGCCTGTTTGCGCCGCCGCCCGGCGTCGACGAAGTCATCGCCGCCGCGTCGCTCGCCCTCACGCGCATCTCCCGCGACATCGCTGAGCACGGCCGCCCGGAGCCCGAGACGGAGGAAGCGCGCCGGTTCACCGAGCTGCTGCTCCGCGCGTTCGCCGTGGAGCGAGACGTGGTGCCGATCGAGTCCCTGTTCTACGCCGACGACGCTTCCCCGGTGACGCCGCCCCCCACCCAGCCGCAGTTCGCGCCGCCGGCGCCGCTCGGGCCGCTCGAGCTGGTGAGCCATGGCGAGCATCTGTGCCAGAGCGCCGAGCTCATCGCCCGCTCGCGATCGGCCGTCGAGCGGGACCTCCGCCTGTACCATCTCCTCGGCACGCTGCGCGCGGCCGGTACGCCCGGGCCCGACCCGGTGGCCGGGGCACTCGTCGTCTTCGCGCGGTCGGCCCGGGAAGCGCTGGCGGCCGGCGTCGCGGCCCGCGCCACG
>DATEJD010000364.1:0-10174 GCA_035278325.1 Gemmatimonadales bacterium
ACTCAACACGGACATCGGGACTAGGACACATGGCCAAGGCCAAATTCGAGCGGACCAAGCCGCACGTGAACGTCGGGACGATCGGGCACGTGGACCACGGGAAGACGACCCTGACGGCGGCGCTGACCAAGGTGTCGGCCGACAAGGGGTGGGGGACGAAGTACGTGCCCTACGACGAGGTGGCCAAGGCGTCGGAATCGCAGGGGCGGCGGGATGCGACCAAGATCCTCACCATCGCGACCAGCCACGTGGAGTACGAGACCCAGGCGCGGCACTACGCCCACGTGGACTGCCCGGGGCACGCCGACTACGTGAAGAACATGATCACCGGGGCGGCCCAGATGGACGGGGCCATCCTGGTGGTGAGTGCGACCGATGGGCCGATGCCGCAGACCCGGGAGCACATCCTCTTGGCCCGGCAGGTGAACGTGCCGAGCGTGGTGGTGTTCCTGAACAAGTGCGACCTGGTGGACGACGCCGAGCTGTTGGACCTGGTGGAGCTCGAGGTGCGGGAGCTGTTGAGCCAGTACGAGTTTCCGGGCGACGACACGCCGGTGATCCGGGGCAGTGCGACGGGGGCCATCGCGGGCCAGGCGGAGTGGCTGGCCAAGATGGACGAGCTGTATAGCGCGCTGGACACGTTCATCCCGGAGCCGGTGCGGGAGACCGACAAGCCGTTCCTGATGCCGGTGGAGGACGTGTTCTCGATCACGGGCCGGGGCACGGTGGCGACCGGGCGGGTGGAGCGGGGCAAGGTGAAGGTGGGCGAGGAGGTGCAGCTGGTGGGGTTCAACGCCCAGAAGAAGGCGGTGGTGACCGGGGTGGAGATGTTCCGGAAGCTGCTGGACGAGGGGCAGGCGGGGGACAACGTGGGGTTGCTGCTCCGGGGGATCGAGAAGAACGAGATCGAGCGGGGGATGGTGCTGGCCAAGCCGGGGTCGATCACGCCGCACACCCACTTCGAGGCCGAGGTGTACGTGCTGACCAAGGAAGAGGGCGGGCGGCACACGCCGTTCTTCAAGGGGTACCGGCCGCAGTTCTACTTCCGGACCACCGACGTGACGGGGAGCGTGGAGCTGCCGGCGGGGGTGGAGATGGTGATGCCGGGCGACAACATCCAGATGACGATCGAGCTGATCACGCCGATCGCGATGGACGAGGGGCTCCGCTTCGCGATCCGCGAGGGGGGGCGCACGGTGGGCGCCGGGGTGGTGACGAAGATTCTGAAGTAGCGACGGACAGACGGTCAGACGGACAGACGGTCAGGGCTCGCACCCGACCATCTGTCTCACTGACCGTCGGACCGTCCGACCGTCTGACCGTCGAGGATTGGAATCGTGCCGAGAGACAAAATCACGTTGGAATGCACCGAGTGCAAAAGCCGCAACTTCTTCACCGATAAGAACAAGCGGAAGCACCCGGAGCGGGTGGAGCGGCGGAAGTACTGCCCCCGCTGCGACGCGCACCGCACGCACAAAGAGTCGAAGTAATCATGGAGCGCGTGCAGGTGGCTCAGCCGGCCGGGAAGCTCACGGGCTGGGTGCAGAACACCCGTCGCTTCATGTCCGGCGTGCGGGACGAGATGAAGAAGGTCACGTGGCCCACTCGCGAAGAGCTGGTCAAGGCCACGCGCATGATCGTCATCCTGAGCATCGTGCTCGGCATCACGATCGGCATCATGGATTTCGTGCTCCAGGCCATTCTCGTGAACGGAATCGCGCGCCTCGCGCGGTAATACCTATGGAATACCGCTGGTACGCGATTCAGACGACGGCCGGGCACGAGAACAAGGTGCGGAACCTGCTGCAGAAGCGGATCGAGGACGATCCCCGGCCGGCGGAGCAGAAGCTCATCCGCCAGGCGCTGGTGCCGGTGCAGGACGTGATCGAGATCAAGAACGGCAAGAAGGTGACCGTCGAGCGCAAGCTCTATCCCGGCTACGTGCTGGTCGAGATGGGGATGAGCCAGGAGGCGCTCCACGTCGTCAACAGCATCCAGGGCGTGATCAAGTTCGTCGGCACGGGCAAACTCCCGCAGCCGCTCAGGCAAGACGAGGTCAACCGGCTGCTCGGCATCGCCGAGGCGGTGACCGAGGCGGAGCCGAAGGAAGAGATCCCCTTCATGGTGGGGCAGGTGGTCGAGATCACCGAGGGGCCGTTCTCCGACTTCAGCGGCACGGTGGAAGAGGTGCTGGCGGACAAGGGCAAGGTGAAGGTGTCGGTCAGTCTGTTCGGGCGGCCGACGGCGGTGGAGCTGGATTATCTGCAGCTCCGGGGGCACTAGGGACCTGCGGCGGCCGCGAGGGACAGAACGCGAGTCACCCTGAGCGAAGCGAAGGGGGCATGCGTTCGGTGATGGCTCCTTCGCTGCGCTCAGGATGACTTTCCCGCGACCGCGCGGGTCATCGCGGCAGGCTGGGACGCGCCGAAGCGTCCGCCGACATAGAGGAGAAGCATGGCAAAGAAGATCCAGGCATTGGTCAAGCTGCAGTGCCCGGCCGGCGCGGCCACGCCCGCGCCTCCGGTCGGCACGGCCCTGGGTCCGCATGGCGTGAACATCATGGAGTTCGTGAAGCAGTTCAACGCCCGGACCCAGAGCCAGAGCGGGATGGTGATCCCGGTGGTCGTGACGATCTTCGCCGATCGCACGTTCACCTTCATCACCAAGACCCCGCCCGCCCCGAACCTCCTGCTCAAGGAGGCGGGGATCGAGAAGGGGAGCGGCCAGCCCAACCGCACCAAGGTCGGGAAGGTCACGCGCGCCCAGGTCAAGAAGATCGCGGAGATCAAGATGGCCGATCTCAACGCGGCCGACCTGGAAAGCGCGATGAAGATGATCGCCGGCACCGCGCGGTCCATGGGGCTGGAGGTGACCGACTGATGGCGACCCAGGGGAAGAAGTTCCAGGCGGCCATCGCCAAGGTCGATCGGGCGAGGCACTACGCCATCCCGGAGGCGGTGGCCCTCGTCAAGGGCTCGGCCTTCGCCAAGTTCGATGAGACCGTGGACGTCGCCGTGCGGCTCGGCGTCGACCCGCGCCATGCCGACCAGGTGGTGCGGGGCACGGTCGTGCTGCCGCACGGAACCGGTAAGCCGGTCCGCGTGTTGGTGATCACCCAGGGTGAGCGGGTGCGCGAGGCCGAAGCGGCCGGCGCGGACTTCGTGGGCATCGAATACATCCAGAAGCTCAAGGACGGCTGGCTCGAGTGCGACGTCATCGTCGCCACGCCGGACGTCATGGGCCAGCTCGGCCAGCTGGGTCGGGTGCTGGGCCCCCGTGGCCTCATGCCGAACCCCAAGGCGGGGACGGTCACGATGGACGTGGCCAAGGCCGTGCGGGAGATCAAAGCGGGCAAGATCGAGTTTCGCGTGGACAAGACCGGGAACGTGCACGCCCCGGTCGGGAAGGTGTCGTTCTCGCCGGCGCAGCTGGCCGACAACGTGAGCGCCTTCATGGATACCATCGTGCGCGCCAAGCCGTCCGCGGCCAAAGGCGTCTACATCCGCTCGGCCACCATCTCGAGCACCATGGGGCCGGGGGTGCGGCTCGATACGGCGGGGTACCGATGAACAAGACCGAACGCCAGGAGACGGTGGAGAGCCTGAGCGCGCTGCTCAAGGACTCGCCGCACGTCTACGTGACCGACTTCAGCGGCATGAACGTGCTGCGCATGACCGAGTTCCGCCGCCGGCTCCGCGCCGCGGGGGTGTCGTACGTGGTGGTGAAGAACACGCTCGCCCAGCGGGCGCTGGCCGCCAACGGCATCACCGGACTCGACGAGCATCTGGCCGGACCGACCGGCCTGGTGCTCACCAAGGATCCGCTCACCGCCGCCAAGGTCCTGGGCGATTTCGCCAAGGAGTTCGAGCGGCCGGCGGTGAAGGCCGGCCTGGTGGACGGCAAGACCGTTCCCCCGGCGCACGTCAAGCGGCTGGGCGAGATCCCGTCGCGCGAAGTCCTGCTGGCGATGATCGCCGGCTCGTTCAACGGTCTACTCTATTCCTTTGTGGGCGCGCTCGAGGCCCTCCGCGAACAGCGCGGGTCCGCTTCTTAACCGTACGGAGATCAGTGACAATGGCAACGACCACGCTGAGCAACGAAGAGATCCTCGAAGCGATCGGCAACAAGACCGTGCTCGAGCTCGCGGACCTCATCGAGGCCTTCAAGAGCAAGTTCAACGTCACCGTCGCGGCGGCCCCGGTGGGCGGCGGCGCGGCTGGCGGCGCGGCGGCCCCGGCGGCCGAGGAGAAGACCGAGTTCTCGGTCATCCTCAAGGCCGGCGGCGCCAAGAAGATCCAGGTCATCAAGGTGGTCCGCGAGATCACCAGCCTGGGTCTCAAGGAAGCCAAGGACGCGGTGGACAACACCCCGTCCACCCTGAAGGAAGGGATCTCGAAGGCGGAGGCCGAGGAGATCAAGAAGAAGCTGGAAGAGCAGGGCGCGGAAGTCGAACTGAAGTAGCGCGAAGCGCTACCCTGAGCCGTCACCGGGCCCGACGGGCCCGGCCCGGCGAAGGGGCCTGCGTCTTCACCCTACTTCAGTGAGACAGAATGAACGCTCGTAGCTCTCGGAATTTCGCGAAGTCAGCCGAGCCCCGTAGGTCACCCCGTCCGGGCACCCGCGTGAATGCGCGGGTGGGTGCGGGGGATCCGCGTTGGGGCCATTTGTGTTGCGTGGGAGTGAGCCACTGATGCCTCAGACCAACCGATCCGTCATCACGTTCAGCAAGCGGGAAGGCGGCATGCCGATGCCGCACCTGCTCGACATCCAGACCGCGGCGTTCCAGACGCTGCTGGTGCCCGACGACGTCCATGGCGACCGCCAGGACGTGTCGCTCGAGCGCGTCTTCCGGGACCTGTTCCCGATCACGGATGTCAACGAGAAGTACAAGCTCGAGTTCCTGGGCTATTCGCTGGGCGAGGCCAAGTATGCGGTCGAGGAGTGCATCGAGCGCGACATGACCTACGCGGCGCCGCTCAAGGCCAAGCTCCGCCTCGACGTCTACGAGGAGGTGGAGGGGCAGCGGCGGCTCAAGAACGCGATCGAGAAGGAGGTCTACCTGGGCGAGCTGCCCATCATGACCCCGCTCGGCACGTTCGTGATCAACGGCGCCGAGCGCGTCGTGGTGAGCCAGCTCCACCGCTCGCCGGGCGTGGTGTTCGAGGAGGACACCCACCCCAACGGGCAGCGGCTGTTCAGCGCGCGGATCATCCCGTTCCGGGGCTCGTGGGTCGAGTTCACCATCGACATCCACGACGTGATCTACGTGCACATCGACAAGAAGAAGAAGTTCCCGGCCACGGCGCTGCTCCGCGCCTTCGGCCACGGGAGCAACGCCGACATTCTCCGGCTGTTCTTCGCGACGAAGGACCTCAACATCACCGGCAAGCTCGAGGGCCGGCAGGAAAAGCGTGAGGTCCTGGGCTCGCTGCTCGCGCAGGACGTGGCCAACCCCGAGGATCCCAAGGGCGAGCCCCTGGGCGGGGTGGGCGACGAGCTCACCCAGGAGCGGCTCAACGAGATGCGGCACAAGGGGGTCAAGTCGGTGACCGTGTTCGCCGGCTACACCACCCTGGACGTGCGCGAGGAGGAGCAGCCGACCACCACGCGCGACCGGTCCAACCACGTGCTGGCGTTCGACGCGGCCGACCCGGAGACCGGCGAGGTGGTGGCGGAGGGCGGGAGCGAGCTGACCGAGGCGCTCCGGAAGAAGCTGATCAAGGCGGGCGTCCACAAGGTGGAGGTGCTGCTCCCGGCCGGCCGGTCGGAGTCGCCCCTCATCAAGAACACGCTGGCCAAGGACCCGACCCACAGCGAGGCCGAGGCCCTGGAGCAGATCTACGCCCTGCTCCGGCCGGGCGACGCGCCCAACCTCGAGACCGCGCGGCAGCAGCTCCAGAAGCTGTTCTTCAACCCCAAGCGGTACGATCTGGGGCGGGTGGGCCGGTACAAGATCAACCAGCGGCTCAAGCTCAAGACCGATCCGAACCACACGGTCCTGACCGAGGACGATTTCGTCGCGATCATCCGCTACCTGATCGACCTGCACGACGGGCGCGGGTTCACCGACGACATCGACCACCTGGGCAACCGGCGCATCCGGAGCGTGGGCGAGCTGATCGCCAACCAGTTCTCCGTGGGCCTCTCGCGCATGGCGCGGCTGGTCAAGGAGCGGATGAGCATCAACTCGGACCCCGAGAAGATCTCGCTCGACGACCTGGTCAATGCCCGCACCGTGAGCGCCGTGATCCAGGCGTTCTTCGGGAGCTCGCAGCTGTCGCAGTTCATGGACCAGACCAACCCGCTGGCGGAGCTCACCAACAAGCGCCGCCTGTCGGCGCTGGGCCCGGGCGGCCTGACCCGCGAGCGCGCGGGCTTCGAGGTCCGCGACGTGCACTACTCGCAGTACGGGCGGATGTGCCCCATCGAGACGCCGGAAGGGCCGAACATCGGCCTGATCACCAGCCTCTCGACCTACGCCCGGATCAACGAGCTGGGCTTCATCGAGACGCCGTACCGGGTGGTGAAGCACGGGAAGGTCACGACCGAGATCAAGTGGCTCTCGGCGAGCGACGAGGAGGACTACACGGTCGCGCAGGCCAACGCCCTGCTCAACGCCGACGGCTCGTTCGTGGACCAGCTGGTCCTGTGCCGGAAGGGCGACGACTACCCGCTCCTTCCGCCCGACCGCATCGACTTCATGGACGTGGCGCCGGAGCAGCTGGTGAGCATCGCGGCGGCGCTGATTCCGTTCCTCGAGCACGACGACGCCAACCGTGCGCTCATGGGCTCGAACATGCAGCGGCAGAGCGTGCCGCTCCTGTTCCCCCAGGCGCCGCTGGTGGGCACCGGTCTCGAGGAGAAGGTGGCGCGGGACTCGGGCGCCGTCATCATCGCGCGGCGGACCGGCACGGTCACCCGGGTCACGGCCGATGAGATCATCGTGGACGCCGGCGCCGACGGCGCGCAGGTGGGCGACACGCCCCTCGCGCGGCTCCACCAGCACGACCGGTACCGGGTGAAGAAGTTCTGGCGCACCAACCAGGACACCGCCATCAACCAGCGGCCGCTGGTGCAGCTCAACCAGAAGGTCCAGGCCGGCGAGATCATCGCCGACGGCGCGGCCACCGAGGGTGGCGAGCTGGCGCTCGGCAGCAACGTCCTGGTGTCGTTCATGCCGTGGTACGGGCACAACTTCGAGGACGCCATCGTCCTGAGCGAGCGCCTGGTCAAGGACGACGTGTACTCGTCGATCCACATCCAGGAGCTCGAGCTCCACGTCCGCGACACCAAGCGCGGCCAGGAGGAGATTACCCGGGAAATCCCGAACGTCTCCGACGAGAGCGTGGTGGACCTGGACGAGCGCGGCATCGTGCGCATCGGCGCGCACGTCAAGCCGGGCGACATCCTGGTCGGCAAGATCACGCCCAAGGGCGAGACCGAGCTGTCGCCGGAAGAGAAGCTGCTCACCGCGATCTTCGGCGAGAAGGCCAAGGACGTGAAGGACAGCTCGCTCAAGGTCCCGCCGGGCATGGCTGGCGTGGTCATCGACGTCAAGATCTTCAGCCGGATCGAGGACCAGGTCGTCGAGAAGGACCGCGGCGAGCGGATCGGCGAGGTGCGCCGGATCGAGAACGACGAGAAGTCGCGCATCAACACCGTGATGCTCGAGGAGCTGCGGCAGCTGCTGCAGGGCCAGGAAGTGGCGCTCATGCTCAAGGCCGGCACGGTCGAAGAGTACCAGCCGAGCGGCACCAAGCTCACGGCCTCGGTGCTCGAGGGCGTGGACCTGGGCGACGTGGACCTCAAGACGCTCCGGGTGGCCAACAAGCCGGCCAACGAGCGGATCCGTCAGACCATCGACATGGCGGCGCGCGAGCGCGCCAAGGTCGAGGAGAAGGCGGAGGACCAGATCGACAAGATCCTCCAGCCGGACGAGCTCCCGCCGGGCGTCATCCAGCTGGTGAAGGTGTACATCGCCGAGAAGCGCAAGATCTCGGTGGGCGACAAGATGGCCGGCCGCCACGGGAACAAGGGCATCGTCGCCCGCATCGTGCCCGAGGAGGACATGCCGTTTCTGCCGGACGGCACACCGGTGGACATCGTGCTCAACCCGCTGGGCGTGCCGAGCCGTATGAACGTGGGTCAGATCCTCGAGACCCACCTGGGCTGGGCCGCCCGGATCCTGGGCTTCGAGGCCAAGACCCCGGTGTTCCGGGGCGCGGACGAGGCCGAGATCGGCGTGCTGCTCCGTCTCAGCGGCTTCCAGTGGGCGGGCGAGAGCCTGCGCCTCCGGCACGTGCCGCCGACGCTCACGCCGGCCGAGATCACCCGGCTGGTGCACGACCTCAAGAAGGTGGCGCCCAAGGGCGAGCACACCACCCTCGGCGAGGCGGGCATCGCGATGCTGGGCGCCCGGAGCGCGTCGGCCGAGACGCGGGAGTTCTTCGGCCAGGTGCGCAGCTTCCTCACCGACGCCGCCAAGGAGCTGGCCGAGCGCGAGCTCGAGCAGCGGCGGCAGGAGGTGGAGTTCCACCGGGCGCATGGTGAGAACGGCAACAAGAGCATCTCGAAGGCGCTCAAGGAGCTGGAGAAGGCCGCGGCGGTGAGCCCGGCCGAGGCGCTCGAGTCGTCGGGCAAGCCGGCCCTGGCCGGTCTGCTGGGCGCCCGTAGCGAGGCGGATGTGGACGCGGCGGCCGACGAGCTGCTCCGTACCGCGGGCCTCACGCCGGCGGGCAAGGCGCGGCTCCGCGACGGCCGGACCGGCCAGCACTTCGAGGGCGAGGTGACGGTCGGCTCGATTTACATGCTCAAGCTGAGCCATCTGGTGGACGACAAGATCCACGCCCGGTCCATCGGGCCGTACTCGCTGGTGACTCAGCAGCCGCTCGCCGGCAAGGCGCAGTTCGGCGGCCAGCGGTTCGGCGAGATGGAGGTGTGGGCGCTCGAGGCCTACGGCGCCGCCCACGTGCTGCAGGAGATGCTCACGGTCAAGTCCGACGACGTGAACGGCCGCAGCAAGGTGTACGAGGCCATCGTGAAGGGGCAGAACCTGCCCGAGCCGGGCATCCCCGAGTCGTTCAACGTGCTCGTGAAGGAATTGCAGGCGCTGGGGCTCAAGGTCACGCTGGGTACCACCGAATCCGGCGACGAGTAAGAGGGGACACATGATTGATTTTCGCAGCGGTCGCGAGCCCAAGAGCTCGAGCTTCGACTATATCAGCATCCGCATCGCGAGCCCGGAGGAGATCCGGGGCCCCCGCGATCCCAAGGAGCGCGAGCGCCTGGAGCTCCAGGGGCAGCGCACCTGGTGGTCGTGGGGCGAGGTCACCAAGCCGGAGACGATCAACTACCGGTCGTTCAAGCCGGAAAAGGACGGCCTGTTCTGCGAGCGCATCTTCGGTCCGGTGAAGGACTGGGAGTGCCATTGCGGCAAGTACAAGCGGATCCGCTACCGCGGGGTCATCTGCGACCGCTGCGGGGTCGAGGTCACGCTGAGCAAGGTGCGGCGCGAGCGCATGGGCCACATCGAGCTCAGCGTGCCGGTGGCGCACATCTGGTTCTTCAAGACGCTGCCGTCGCCGATGGGGAACCTGATCAACATCACGCTCCGGGACCTCGAGCGGGTCATCTACTACTCGAGCTACATCGTCATCGAGCCGGGCAAGCAGGACGTCGAGGCCAACCAGCTCCTGGACGAGGAGGAGTACCTCACCCTCCGCGCCAAGGCGCGCGAAGAGGGGGACGCCGCCTTCCGGGCCGATATCGGCGCGCCGGCCATCCGTGAGCTGTTGGGCCGGATCGACGTGCGGCAGCTGGCGGAGGAGCTTCGCTCCGGCGTGGCCACCGAGACCAGCCAGCATCGCAAGAAGCAGATGCTCAAGCGGCTCAAGATCGTGGATGCGTTCCTGGGCTCCGGGGATTCGGGCGACCTGCCCAACAACCCGGCGTGGATGATCCTGGACGTCATCCCGGTGATCCCGCCCGATCTCCGGCCGCTGGTGCCGCTCGACGGCGGGCGGTTCGCCACCAGCGACCTGAACGACCTGTATCGGCGGGTGATCAACCGGAACAACCGGCTCACCAAGCTGATCCAGCACAAGGCGCCGGAGGTCATCCTCCGGAACGAGAAGCGCATGCTCCAGGAGGCGGTGGACGCGCTGTTCGACAACGG
>DATEJD010000365.1:0-10740 GCA_035278325.1 Gemmatimonadales bacterium
CACGTCCCGCTCGGCCGGCTGCGCGGTGAGCCCCGGCGGCAGCATGGCCCGCACTTCACTCAGGGTGAGCGGGCTCGCGAGGTAGAGGAGGTAGCACAGAGGTCAGATGGGGAGGTCGTCGCGGATCAGGACCAGGATGGCAGCCTGGGGCACCACCAGGTACTTCTTCTCCTCGAACGAGATCTCGACGGCGGCCTTACGGAAAAAGATGGCGTGATCGCCGACCCGCGCCTGCATGCCGCGGTGCTTGCCCTCGCGTGACTCCAACTTCCAGGGCTCGTCATCGAGGGCGCTGAGGTCGGCGATGGGGGTCCCGGGCCCGGTGGCCACGATGAGCCCGGTCTGCACCTGCTGCGCGTCGATGGCGGTGGCCGGCAGATAGAGGCCCACACGGGTGCGATCGTCGCCGTCTTCGGGCGTGATCAGCACCCGGTCGCCGACGACCAGCAGCTGCTTTCTTGGAAAATCCGCTTCACCCGTTTCCATTGAGCTCGTTGGCTTCGGCCTGGTGCACCGTGACGAGGTCCAGGATTCGGAGCTTCCGTGTCATCGTGGGGAGGCGGAGGCTGATCTCGTCGCCCACCCGCCCGTTGGACAGCGCTCGACCCAGGGGCGACGCCAGGGAAATGTGGCCGGCGTCGATATCCATCATCTCCGCCAGCACCACCATATACGTGTCGGTATCGTTGGTGTCGAGGTCCAGCACCGTCACCCGGGAGCCGAGGCCGACCCGATCGGCGGGAGCCTCGGTGCCGGCGAGCTGGGTGAGCTGGTGGAGCCGCTGGTGCAGCTGGCCCAGGCGGGCCTGGACGAACTGCTGGCGCTCGAGCGCCGCCTTGTACTCACTGTTCTCCCGCAGGTCGCCGAGCTCGACCGCCTGGGCGATGGCCTGTGGCAGCAGGACGTTCAATTCATGGCTGAGCTGCTCGATTTCGCGGCCCAGCTTCTCCCGCATCTCACGGATCATTGGTCCAACCGGACGATAAAGAAACGACGGCCCCGAGCGGCGATGCTCAGGGCGAGGGTGGAAAAGACTGACAAAAGATACCACCCCCGGAGCGGCTGGGGAATCTCCAGCAGCCTAACACATTGACGGATAGCTGCTTGCCTCGCGAGGAGCGGGAGGAGGACCATCCACATGGGGAGACGAATGCTGACGCAACAGAATCGCGCCTTCCTGCTCGCGGGGCTCGCGCTCGCCGGCTGTGGCGGCCACGGCCAGCCCGCGCCGGGGCCGACCCCGGCCGGGAACGCAGTGCCGGCCTCGACGACCTCGGTCGAGGCGCCGCCGCTACCGATCGCGCCGGACTCGGTCGCAGATTCGCTGCTGGTCGACGTGACCTCGGTCGACCCTACCATCCAGACGGACGTCCGCTACGCCGGAGCCAACAACTTCACTGGTGCGCCGCTGCCAGGCTATGACGTGCCCCGGATCCTGCTCCGCCGAGAGGCCGCCATGGCGCTGGGCCGGGTGCAGCAGCGACTCAAGAGCGGGGGGCTGAGCCTTCGAGTGTTCGACGGGTACCGGCCGGTGCGCGCCACCCTCGCGATGGTGGCGTGGGCGGAGCGGACCGGCCGTGTGGCCCTGCTGGACAGCGGTTATATCGCCCGGCGGAGCCGTCACAACATGGGGGTGGCCGTGGACCTTACCCTGGTGGATCTCGAGACCGGAACGGAGGTGCCCATGGGAACGCCCTTCGACACCTTCTCGGAGGCCGCGCACACCGCCAATGCAGAGGGGAGAGTGCGGCGGTATCGGGGGCTCCTGGTGAAGGTGATGGAGGCAGAGGGCTTCCAGAACTACGACCAGGAGTGGTGGCATTTCAGCTATCCGGTGGAAGGTGCGGTACCGTTCGACCGGGTGGTGGGCGAGGTGGGGCGGCGGGTGCGCGGATGACGTTAGTCTGCCATGCTACTACTCATGTTCCTCTAAAGAAAACCCGTTGGGCTACCGACCGAGTCAGCCCGTTTCGCCTGCCGCTGCCGGCACTGGTCTCTCACGGCCCAGGCTCGACCGCAGGGCCGGTTCAGCCGCGCCTCGATGCGGCCGCCCCGATTCCCGCTCGTCCCGGTCGGTTTTCAGCGCGGAAAGTGCTCGCAAGGCGCGGCGTTCCTTGACCTTCCGGTATGAAACCCGTAAACTGCGGCGGCTTGCTTCCCCGCGGTGTAGACGTCGATTCTCGCCAACAGGATGGCCGCGTAATGCACCTTAGGATTCGTGCCCTCCGGCTGCTGCGCCGGGTGGCCTTCGCGCTCCCCTTACTCGTGCTGGTGGCGAGTGCCTGCAGCCCGGAGCAGTATCCGCAGACGGCCCTTCGGCCGCTCTCGGACTACGCCAGGATCGGCGACGACATCCAGACGACCACCTTCAAGTGGGCGCTGGCCGTGTTCGTGCTCGTGGAGGGCGCGCTGCTCTACGCCATCTTCCGGTTCCGTGGACGGCCGGACGATCCAGAGCCGCGACAGGTGCACGGCAACACCACCATCGAGATCGTCTGGACGGTCATCCCGGCCCTGATCCTGGCGGCCATCGCGGTGCCCACCGTGCGGGGCATCTTCGAAACCAATACCACCCCCACGGGCGACGTCCTGAAGATCGAGGTCATCGGCCACCAGTGGTGGTGGGAGTTCCGCTATCCGGACCTCAACCTGACCACCGCCAACGAGATGCACATCCCGGTCGGGCAGACGGTGTCGGTCCACGGGACCACCGCGGACGTGGTGCACAGCTTCTGGCCGCCGCGGTTCGCCGGCAAGCGGGACGTGTTCCCCAACCGCGAGACCCGGCTCTGGTTCAAGGCCGAGCAGGCGGGTGAATACCCGGGCCAGTGCGCCGAGTTCTGCGGGATCGAGCACGGGCGCATGGCGTTTCGGGTGAAGGCGCAGACCCCGGAGGAATTCCAGGCCTGGGTGGCGCACATGCAGACACTGGGGCCCAAGCAGCAGGCGGCGGCCCCGGCCGAGTCCGTGCAGACCGCCAGCGCCGGAGCCAAGGTGCAGGCCAGCCAGGCGCCCGCCAAGCCCGGCGCCAAGCCGGGTGCCGCGCAGGATTCGTCGGCGGCATCGCAGGCAGCGCCGCCCGACCCGGCCTATGCCGCGGGTGAGAAGCTGTTCATGGCCAAGGGGTGCGTAGGCTGTCACTCGCTCCAGGCGGTGAACGCGCCCAAGGGGATGATCGGTCCCAACCTGGCCAACGTGGGCGCCCGGTCGTACATCGGCGCCGGGAGCTTTCAGAATACCGACGAGAACCTGAGCCGCTGGATCCAGAATCCGCAGGCGATGAAGAAGGGCGTGCTCATGCCCAACCTCGGTGTCACGCCCGACGAAGCCAAGTCGCTCGTCGCCTTCCTCCGCGCTCACAAGTAAGGGCCTATGGCAACCACCGCACTCGACCAACGGGCGCACGGCGCGACTCACGCCGAGCCGACCGGCCTGTGGAGCTGGATCACCACGGTCGATCACAAGCGCATCGGCATCCTGTACGGCTCGACCGCGTTCCTCTTCTTCCTGATGGGCGGGATCGAGGCGCTCCTGCTCCGGATTCAGCTCGGGTCACCCAACAACACGTTCCTCTCGCCCGAGACCTACAACCAGCTGTTCACCATGCACGGCACGACCATGATCTTCCTCGCGATCATGCCGATCAGTGCCGCGTTCTTCAACTTCATGATCCCGCTCCAGATCGGGGCCAGGGACGTGGCGTTTCCCCGCCTCAACGCCTTCAGCTACTGGGTGTTCCTGGCGGGCGGCCTGTTTCTCAACTCGAGCTTTCTGTTCGGCGCCGCGCCTGACCAGGGCTGGTTCGGCTACGCCAACCTGACCTCGCGGCAGTACTCGCCGGGCCTCAACGTGGACTTCTGGATGCTGGGCCTCCAGATCCTGGGCGTGGCCTCGCTCGCGGCGGCGGTGAACTTCTTCGTTACCATCGTGAACCTCCGCGCGCCCGGCATGAAGCTCATGCGCATGCCGATGTTCACCTGGATGAGCTTCATCACCCAGGTGCTGCTGCTGCTGGCCTTCCCGGTCATCACGGTGGCGCTCATCCTGCTCATGTTCGACCGCTTCTTCGGGACCCACTTCTTCGTCCCGTCGGGCGGCGGCGACCCGCTCCTGTGGCAGCACATGTTCTGGATCTTCGGGCACCCCGAGGTCTACATCCTGATCCTGCCGGCCTTCGGTGTGGTGAGCGAGATCCTGCCGGTGTTCTCCCGCAAGCCCCTGTTCGGCTACGCGGCGATGGTGTTCTCCGGGGTGTTCATCGCGTTCCTCGGCTTCGGCGTGTGGGCGCACCACATGTTCGCCACCGGCATGGGGCCGATTCCCGACACGTTCTTCTCCCTGGCCACCATGCTGATCGCCATCCCCACGGGGGTGAAGATCTTCAACTGGCTGGGCACCGCGTGGGGCGGCTCGATCCAGTACCGGATCCCGATGTACTTTGCGCTCGCGTTCATCGCGATGTTCATCATCGGCGGGCTCTCCGGGGTCATGCACGCCTCGCCGCCGGCCGACCTGCAGCAGACCGACACCTACTTCGTGGTGGCGCACTTCCACTACGTGATGTTCGGCGGCAGCATCTTCGGGCTGACCGCGGGGGCGTACTACTGGTGGCCCAAGATGTTCGGCCGGATGCTGGACGAGAAGCTGGGCCGGTGGCACTTCTGGCTCATGCTCATCGGGTTCAACCTGACGTTCTTCCCGATGCACATCCTCGGCCTCAACGGAATGCCGCGCCGGGTGTACACCTATCCCGAGGGGCTCGGCTTCGAGACGCTCAACCGGATCGAGACCGTGGGCGCGTTCATCCTCGGCTTCTCGTTCCTGATCATGGTGATCAACATCATCAAGACCTGGCGCGGTCCCCGGAACGCCCCGGCGGATCCATGGAACGGCGCCACCCTGGAGTGGTCCATCCCCTCGCCGCCGCAGGAGTGGAACTTCGCGGAGGTCCCGGTGGTCCACGGGCGGGACACGCTGTGGGAGGAGAAGCGGGCCCGGGGCGGCAAGCTGCCGGAGCCTCCGCGTGTGAGCGGCCAGGGCATCCACATGCCGAACCCGTCGTACTGGCCGCTGGTCGCGGCGCTCGGTGTGCTGGGCTTGATGACCGGCGTCATCCTGGTGCCGCACATCGGGCCGTGGGGCATCATCGCGGGCGCCGCGATCCTGTTCTTCGGGGTGTTCAATTGGGCGTTCGAGCCCGCAGGCTGAGCCAAGGAGCCGACTTTGTCTGACCACGCAGCCGCCGCGCATCCGGAAACCTCGACCGGACTCGACAGCCGCAAGCTGGCGATCTGGACCTTCATCGGCTCCGAGTGCCTGTTCTTCGCGACGCTGATCTCCAACTATCTGGTCCACAAGGAGACCTGGCTCAGCGGGCCCGGTCCCTTCCCGCACGAGGTGTGGAAGTCGCCCGCGGGCCAGGTGTTCGAGCCGATCATCGAGATCCCGCTCGTCACCCTGGGCACGGCGCTCCTCCTGTTCAGCTCCCTGTTCGTGGTGCTGGCCCTGGCCAACGCGCAGCGGGGCAATCGGCGCGGCCTGCTGGGGTGGCTCGCGGCGACCCTGTGCTGCGGGTTCTTCTTCGTCGGCATGCAGGTCTACGAGTTCACCCACTTCGTGCACAAGGGCCTGACGCTCAAGACCAACCTGTTCGGCGCCAGCTTCTTCACCCTGACCGGCTTCCACGGCACCCACGTCTCCCTGGGCGTGATCTGGCTGCTCACGCTCTGGATCCTGGCGCTCCGAGGGAAGCTCCCGGCGGAGAAGTCGCTCAATCTGGAGATCGCCGCGCTGTACTGGCATTTCGTCGACGTGGTCTGGATCGTGATCTTCCCCGTCGTGTACCTGATCAAGTAAAGGAAGCCGCATGGACGCCCACGGTTCCCAGCCCGTCGCCGAGCACGCCCATCCGAGCTCCGGCGTCTACGTCAAGATCGGCCTGGTGCTGTTCGTGCTGACCGCGCTGGAGGTGGGGCTCTACGAGTTCACCTACGGGGAGCACTCCGGCGCCACCGGCCACGCCCTGCAGCCGTTCTTCATCCCGCTGCTGCTGGCGCTCTCGGCGGCCAAGTTCGCGCTGGTGGCAATGTTCTACATGCACCTCAAGCAGGACAACCGGCTGTTCAGCGGGGTCTTCGTATTCCCGCTCATCATCGCCACGGTGATCATCCTGGCGCTCATCGTGCTCGAGGCCTATCACTTCGCGTTCGCGAAGGGGGGGTGAGCCTGCCGCACCTCGCGCCGCTCCTCGACGAGCGGACGCGCCCGACCGGACCGTACGAACTGGCCTGGTCACTCCACCCCAGCGTACTCGTGGGCACCGGGCTTCTCGGTGCCCTGTACGTATATGGGATCGGGCCGTGGCGACGGAGGCGGGGCCTGCCGCCTCCGCCGGCCTGGAGAGTTGCCTGCTTCTTCGGCGCCCTCGTTCTGCTGCTCGTCGCCCTCAACGGGCCGATCCACGATCTCAGCGACTACTACCTGTTCTCGGTCCACATGGCGCAGCACCTGCTGCTGACGCTCGTGTTTCCGCCGCTGTTCCTCCTGGGCCTTCCCGGGTGGCTGGTCGAGCCACTGCTGCGCCCGCCCCCGGTGCGGCGGGTGGCGCGGATCCTGGCCCACCCGCTGGTGGCCGCGGGCATCTTCACGGTCACGATCGCGGTGTGGCACCTGTCATCGTACTACGAGCTCATGATGCGGGACCACAACGTGCACATCGCCACCCACCTCATGTTCATGGTGACCGCGACGCTCATGTGGTGGCCGGTGATGAGCCCCGTGCCCGAGATCGTGCCCCGCTTGAGCTACGGGCTCGGCATGCTGTATCTGTTTCTGGTGGGAATCCCGATGCAGATCGTCGCGGCACTCATCAGCCTGAGCGGGACGGTGCTCTACCCCTGGTACTCGGTGGCCCCGCGCACGTGGGGCCTCTCGCCGCTGGACGACCAGCAGCTCGGCGGGCTGCTCATGTGGGTGCCCGGGAATCTGTACATGTTCATGGTGATCGGGGTGCTGTTTCTGGTGTGGGCGAAGGAGAACAAGTGACACCCACTACCGCCGCCGCGATCGTCGTCTCGAATCCCCAGCGCTCGGCGTCCCCGAACCGCCGTTCCGCGGCGGCCCGGAGGCAGTCCATCTCCAGCTCCTCGAATTCCTCGAGCTCGAACGGCACCGGCGGCAGCTCGGCGTACCCGGGGAAGCGGTCCTGAATCGGGCAGGTATTCTCGATGACGCGGCCTGCTGGTGTGACCATGCCGAGGCCGATCAAGCGGCACACCAACGGTCGGTCCGTGTAGATGCGGCAGCGGCCGGTGTCGTCGAGCAGGGGGCAGGGCTCGCTCTCGAGTGCCTCCGACAGCCGGTCGAATCGATGCTCCCCTATGGCGGCCACCTCGTAGGGCGCTTCCCAGCCAGGCTCGATCGCACGCATCCGGGCCAGGAGGGCCTCCGCGCGGTCAACCACCGTCTCCCGTTCCGCGGGCGGCAGCCGGCTCACGGCCTCGCGCACGAGCTCGGCATCGGCGACGGAGATGTCGAACGGCCCGTGGCAGCACGCGCTGCATCCGCCGCGGCACGGAATCGACATCGGCGCCGTTCGGCGGCCCTGCGCGAACCACTCATCGAGGCGCTGGAGCCGCGCGCGGTAGGTCTCCATCACGAGCGCCCGGCGGCTAGCGCCAGGCAGATCCATCCCGCCAGGAACGCCGCACCGCCGAGTGGCGTAATGGCCCCGAGCCAGCGCACCCCCGAGAGCGCGAGCGCGTAGAGGCTCCCCGAGAACAGCACCGTCCCCGCCACGAAGAGCCACCCCGACCACTGCGGCAGCGGTCCCGGCCATCGGGACGCGACCCAGGCCACCGCCAGCAGTGCGAGCGCGTGATACATCTGATAGCGGGCTGCGGTCTCGAACACGGCCAGGAGATCGGGCGTCAACCGAGCCCGAAGCCCGTGGGCCCCGAACGCTCCGGCGGCCACGGCCACGAACGCCGACGCCGCGCCCAGGATGACGAAGAGCCGGTCCATGGGACTACCTGCTCGGATGGGCGCCCAGCTCTGCACCCGAGGCCGGTCGATCGGCCCAGGCGCCGAGAAAGCCCATCAGGAGGAGAAAGCCCACGTCGCTCAGCCCGATGGCCGTGACGCTCGGAGGCGGCGGGCCGAGCAGGGAGGCCACGTAGACGCCGACCAGCAGAAGCAGCACCACGGCCAGGCGCACCGGCCGAACGGGGTGCCGGCGCGATCGCCCGCGAACGTACAGCGCCGCCCCGGCAGCGAGCAGCACCAGCTCGAGCGTGATGCTGATGCCCGGGTAGCGCCAGAGCGCCAGGCCGAGCTTGGGCGAATCGTTGCCGAGGACCGGCAGGTCGGGGACGTGGACCACGAAGTCGAGCAGCCAGTGCGAGGCGACCGCCACGCCGACCAGCACCGCCGCCTGCCGATGCCGACTCGTACTGCGCGTGGGCCACGAGTAGTAGAGCGCGGCCGCGACGACGCTCCAGACCAGCGCGCCCACCAGGCTGTGGGTAATGGGATAGTCGTAGAACTGAAGCACCAGGAACGGGTTCTCGTCGGGCAGGATCCTGACGTGCTCCCAGCCGAGCACGAGGAACGCGCCCCACAGCACGTCCACCAGCTGGCAGGCCACGAACAACGTACCCAGCGAGACCTTGGGCTCCCTCCGCTTGAGGGCGAGTGCCACGCCGTAGTGTCCCAGGAACAATCTCAGGTCCTCCCGCCCGCCAGCCAGGAGCCGCCATCCACCACGAAGATCCCGCCGGTGATCCACTCGCCAGCCGGTCCGGCCAGGAACGCCACCATCCGCCCCACATCCTCCGGCGTGCCCCATCGTCCCAGTGGGATCATCTCCTCGACGTACCGGTCCATGCGGAACACGTCGGGCGCGCGCGCGTCGGGCGGCGTGAACGCCCGTTGGACGCCCTCGGTGGGAATCGGTCCGGGCGCCACCGCGTTGACCGTGATCCGATCGGGCGCCCATTCGAGCGCGAGCGTGCGGGTGAGCGCGTCCACGCCGGCCTTGGCCGCGGTGGCGTGTGCCATGAGGGGCCAGCCGCGGTAGTGGAGCGTCATCGAGATCGAGATGATCCGGCCGCCGCCCTGCGCCTTCATGGCGGGATAGGCGGCCTGCGCGCAGTAGAAGCTCCCGTAGAGGTCGGTCTCGACCACCGCCCGCCAGGCATTGGCTGAGAGCGTCGCCGAGGGGGCGTAGAAGTTCCCGGCGGCGTTGTTGACCAGGATATCGAGGCGGCCGCGCTCGGAGGTCACCTGGTCCACCATGCGGGCCACCGCCTCCGGGTCACGCACGTTGGTCTCCACGGTGCTGACGGTGGCGCCGCGGGCCCGGAGTCGGGCGGCGGCTGGCGCGAGGTGCTCCGGCTTCCGGCTGGCGATGGCGACCGCGGCGCCCGCCTCGGCCAGGCAGGCCGCGACGCCGAGACCGATGCCAGTCCCACCTCCAGTAATCAGGGCGACCCGGCCGGCGAGCATGTCGGAACGAAAGATGGAAGCATCACCCGCACCGGCCCCATCGGCCGCGCTCACGCTCCCTCCACCCGGCCTGCGGGTCGGGCGGCGAACGCCGCCAGCCGGCGGCGGAACTCCGGACCCTGGAGTGCCTGGAGCTGCGCCGCGCCTTCCATCGCGAGCACCTGCTCGAGCGCGCCGACCTCCTGCGCGCGCACCAGCCGCTTGATGGCGCGGACGCTCGCGGTGGCCCCGGCCGTGAGCCGGTTGGCGAGCGCCGCGACCTCCGCGTCCACCTGTGCGGCGTCGACCACCTCGTCGGCCAGGCCGATGGCGTGGGCCCGCGCCGCGTCGATTGTCTCGCCGGCGAGGAGGAGCCGGAGCGCCGGTCCGATCCCCACCAGCCTTGGCAGGGTGAAGGTCGAGCCGCCGTCAGGGACGAGCCCCATGCGCGCGAACGCGGAGGTGAAGCTGGCGGTGCGCGCCGCCACGCGGAGATCGCAGGCGAGGGCGAGATCGAGCCCGAATCCCGCCGCTGTGCCTTCGACTACCGCGAGCACCGGCACCGGGCAGCGCACCACCGCCATGATGGCGGCCTGAAAGTCGGCGAGCCCGTGCTGGAGATCGGCCACGGCGGGCAGCTCGCCCAGGCTCCGGAGCCAATGGAGATCGAGGCCGGCGGAGAAGTGACCGCCGGCGCCTCGCAGCACGACCAGCTCCGCCCCGTCGGATGATTCGACGTCGTCCAGGGCCTGCGCCAGCTCGCGCGCCACGGCGGGGGTCAAGGCGTTCCGCCGCGCCGGCCGGTTGAGCGTCAGACGGTGCACGGCTCCATCGATGTGTGACAACAGCTCATCGGACATCGGTCGACTCTCGGCGGCACCGAGCTACGTCACCGCCATCCCCATCGCATGGAACCCATTGTCCACGTACACGACACTGCCGGTGATGGCCGCCGCGAGCGGGCTCGACAGAAACGCGGCGGTGTGGCCGACGTCGGCGGCGTCGATGGGGCGCGGCAACGGGGAGTTGGCGGCGGTGTAGGTAATCATGGTGTCTATGAAGCCGATCGCGCTGGCCGCGCGCGAGGCCCACGGACCGGCGGAGATCGCGTTTACCCTGACGCCCCAGCGGCGGCCGGCCTCGAACGCCAGGGTTCGGGTGTCCGCCTCCAGCGCCGCCTTGGCCGAAGACATGCCGCCGCCATAGCCCGGGATCACCCGTTCGCCCGCCATGTAGGTGAGCGAGAGGAACGCCGCG
>DATEJD010000366.1:0-3711 GCA_035278325.1 Gemmatimonadales bacterium
GGCGAACTGATGGAGGTCGAGGATGGGCACCCGAATCGGCGTGGCCCAGAGGTCCCGATAGTGCGCTCCGAAGAGCCAGCGGTGCAGCCCGCCGGCCGCGTAGTTCGCGTCGGGCGTGACGACCGTGTCGGGCGCCTGCGAGGCGACCGGACCGGCCAGCGCCAGCGCGGCGAGGAGCAAAGCGCCAGCCCGGTGGCCCGCAGTCATCCGGCCCATACGACCTCCTCTTCGGTGCGTTGGTCCCCGGCCATCGCCTGCGCGGTGGCGGGATCGCCCACCGCGAGGCTCACCTGCTGGCGGTAACTGCCGTCGGCCGCGAGCTCCCACGCCGAGCGGTCGGCGAGCTCCTGCTCGAGAATGCCCGCGAGGCGGCGGCGACAGTCGGGCTCGAGCACCGGGGCCGCGATCTCGACGCGCCGATGGAGATTGCGCGTACGCCAGTCGGCGGAGGCGATGAAGTAGTCGTCGTCGCCGGCGTTGGCGAAGTGGTAGATGCGCGCGTGCTCGAGAAACCGGCCGATGGTGCCCCGCACCCGGATCCGCTCGGACAGCCCGGGCACGCCCGGCTTGAGCGTGCAGAGTCCGCGCACCACGAGATCGATCTCGACGCCGGCCTCGGATGCCCCGTACAGCGCCCGGATGATCTCGGGGTCGTCGAGCCCGTTGAGCTTGGCCCGAATGCGTCCGCCGCGTCCGGCCCGGGCGTGCGCCGCCTCGCGCGCGATGCGGTCCAGCAGGCCGCGGCCGAGATGCTCGGGGGCCGCGAGGAGGCGCCGAAGCGGCGCGGCGGGCGCACGCGAGCTGCCCGTGAGCTGGTTGAAGAGATCGCCCAGGTCGTCGGCGATCGCCGGATCGGCGGTCAAGAGCCCGAGATCGGTGTAGAAACGCGCCGTCGCGGCGTTGTAGTTCCCGGTGCCCACGTGGGCGTAGCGGCGGATCTCGCCCTCCTCGCGCCGGGCGACGAGCGCGACCTTCGCGTGGTTCTTGAGCCCGACCACGCCGTAGATCACCTGCGCGCCCGCGCCCTCGAGCTGACGCACCCAGGCGATGTTGCGCGCCTCGTCGTAGCTCGCCTTGAGCTCGACAAACGCCACCACTTCCTTGCCGGCCGCGGCGGCGCGGAGCAGCGCGGCGATCACCGGCGAGCTCTCGCCCGTGCGGTAGAGCGTGAGCTTCATCGAGACGACCGCCGGATCGGCCGCCGCCTCCTCGAGCAGGCGGAGCACCGTGGCGCCGAAATCGTCGTACGGGTGGTGCACGAGGCGGTCCCGCTCCCGCACCAGCTCCCAGATCGTGCGACCCGGCGGCAGCGGGTCGCGCCCCGTGAACGGCGGGAAGGCGGCGTCGGGCACTGGCAGCGCGGCGAGCAGCCGCAGGTCGGCGGGGGCCATGAGGCCGGCCACCTCGTGGATCACCAGGTCGCCCACCACGGCGCCGCCTTCGAAGCGCAGCTCCTGCACCAGCATGTCCCGCAGCAGGGGCGACGTGCCCTGGCGCAGCTCGACCCGCACGGCGGGGTTCACGGCTCGCTGATCGAGCTCCTCCTCGATTGCCTGAAGCAGGTCGCCCGCCTCGGCGTCGTCGAGCTCGAGGTCCCCCGCCCGAGTGACGCGAAACAGGGTGACCTCTTCGATAACGCGGTCCGGGTAGAGGAGGCCGAGATTGGCCACCACGATGTCCTCGATAGGGACCAGCTCGCGGCCGCCGGCGAGCGGGACGAAGCGCGGGAGCGTCGGCGGAAGGCGCACGTAGGCGAAGTGGAGCGGGCCGGTCTCGCCGCCCTGCAATGCCACCGCCACCGAGAGCATGAGTGCCGGAATCAGCGGAAAGGGGTGGCCGGGGCTCATGGTGATGGCCCGCGGGGTGAGCGCCGCGAAGAACTCGCGCCGGAAGCGGGCGCGGAGCGTGTCGCGGTCGCCGTCATCGAGCGAGTCCCATCGCCGAAGGCGGTATCCCTGTTCGGCCAGGCGGGCGAGGGCGGCCTCGATCGCGGCCTGCTGCCGGCCGAGCAGCTCGCGCGCACGGGGCTCGGCCGCCGCCCGGCCACCGGACATGTAATACTCGTCGAGATTCGCGCTCACGATGGCGATGTAGCGGAGCCGCTCGAGCAGCGGGGTGCGCTCGTCCTCGGCGACGGCGAGCACGCGCGAGTTGAACTCGAGCAGGCTGCGCCGAGGATCGAGCAGATCCTCCGGCGTGTCGCCCCCGCCCGGCTCGGTGTGAGCGGCGACCGAGTCGGTGGCGTCGGTCCACTCGGGTACCAGCGCGGAGCGCGCGGCAAGCCCGAAGGCAGCGCGGGTGGCTGGGTCGTGCAGGGTCGAGGTCCGGACCGCGCGGGCGAACTCCGCGACCGGCATCCACTCGAGACGGCGGCCCTCGCTCGGCTCGAGCCCGCGGCGCAGGCGGCGCGCCACCCAGACCTCGAGGCTGGGCTGCTCGATGGACGCAGCGGCCCGACCCACCAGCACGACATCCGCCACACGGGTCCCGAACCACTCCGCGAGGCCGTGACGGGCCGCGTGCTCGCCGGCGCCGGACATCACGGGCAGCCGCCGCTCCGGACCGTCGGCGAGGAGGGCCACGCGTCCGTTCTCCAGCGCGATCACCGCCACCGCCCGTCCGAGGTCCAGGTTCCGGACCACGCTCTCGCGGCCCATCTGCCGGAGCAGCTCGCGGGCGCGCGCCAACTTGGTTTGGAGCACGGGGCGAAGGCCGCGCGCCTGCTCGAGGGCGCGCGCCACCGTCTCGAGCCGAGGCCCGCCGCCGCGGAGCCGCCGCACCTTGAGCTCGCGAAACTCGCGAGACAACGCTCCGTTCCGGACCGTGACCTGGTCGTACATGAAGGCAAACCGCCCGGGGAGCGGCCAGGCTCGTCCGGCGGTGCGTACGGTGCGCTCGACCTCCAGCTCGAGCCGCGGCTCGAGCCGGGCCGGATCGATGACGCCGCGAAGCCGACGCGCGGGCTCGCTGTCGCCCCGGAGGATCGCGGGGAGATCGACCTCGGTGGCTTCCGCCTCGAACACCTCCTGCGCCCCCGGCACCGGCAGTCCCGGCTCGGCGAGCCCGAGGGTGAGCCGCCGGCGATCGTCGGCCCCATAGCGGATGCGGCAGGTGATGCCGCGCGTGGCGAGGGCGTTGTCGCCGGTATCGACGTAGACGTCGCGGTACAGCCTGCGCTCGACGGCCAGCTGCCGGAGGCCCAGCGGCAGCGGCTCGGCGGCGAGCGCGATCAGCAGCTCGGCGCTGGGTACGTCGCAGCGGAACTCGGCGGGCGGCGGCACCCCGCTTACTCCCCGAGCGCGGCGCGCCGGGCCCGCAGCCGCTCGTCGGCCAGGGCGCGTGCCCGGGCGAAGCCGCTCTGGAACTCCGATTGCGACCACACCCGGTCGAACAGGCCGGACTTGAGCTGCCACTGATGCAGCATCGGCGAGTGCGCCAGTGCCCGTCCCATCCAGTGCTCCGCACGCTCGGCGTCCCCTCGCCAGGCGTAGTAGGCGGCCAGATCGGCATACTGGTGAAGAGAGGTGTAGCGCTCCGCGTCGAGCTCGCGGCCCAGCGAGTCGGCCAGAGCCGCGGCCTCGCCGGTGCGGCCGATCTGATGCAGACACATGGCACGCACGGCGACCCAGGGGCCGAGGTCGCCGGTGGCACACTCGGCGGCTCGGCCCGAGAGCAGCTCCGCGTAGGCCTGGAGAATGACGGACACCGGAT
>DATEJD010000367.1:0-29454 GCA_035278325.1 Gemmatimonadales bacterium
CTGGTCGGGATGGTTCCCGCGGCCGACGTGATGACGTCGACGAAGCGCCGCTCGTCGTACCCCACCTCCCCATACACCGCGGAAAAGCTGTGCATCGGGTGGGGGAGCAGGCGGGACGCGATGGAGACGATGGCCGAGGAATCGATTCCGCCGCTGGCACAGGTGCCCACGGGCACATCGCTCCGAAGCTGGAGCCGGACGCTGTCGATCAGGAGCGCACGCAGCTCCTCAGGGCTTCGGCCCTTCGGGGCCTCCGGCGCCGGCGCGAGCTCCCAGTAGCGCCGCATGCTGGTGCCGGCCCCCGAGACCGCGAGGGCAGAGCCCGGCTCGAGCGCGAGGACGCCCTCGAGAAAGGTGTCGGCGCCATCGTCCGAGAGGCCGGTGTCCAGAAACCGGCGGAGGTAGGGCAGATGGGCTCGCCGCTCCTCCAGGTACGGCAACAGGGCCTTCACCTCCGACGCGAAGGCGAATGTCCCGGCCCGTGACAGATAATAGAACGGCTTGACCCCGAACCGGTCCCGGGCGCAGAACAGGCGGCCCGCTGTGCCGTCCCACACGGCGAAGGCGAAGATCCCGTTGAATCGTGTGACGCAGGCCTCGCCCCACGAGTCGTATGCGGCGAGGAGGACCTCGGTATCGGTGTCGGTCCGGAACTCGTAGCCGCGGGCGCGCAGCTCCTCCCGGAGCTCGAGGTAGTTGTAGATCTCGCCGTTGAGCACGGCCCAGCGGTCGCCGGTGCGATCCGGCATCGGCTGGTGGCCGCGGGGCGAGACGTCCAGGATAGCGAGCCGTCGGAACGCGAACGCGAGCTGGGCGTCGGGGTTCTCGGTGGGCAGCTCGGGCAGGCGGGCCTCCGCCGGGGTGCTCGCGCCCCCATATGGAACAGCCCGACCCGCGGCCACGAGAAGGTATCCTTCGTCGTCTGGTCCGCGGTGGCGTATCGTGGTGAGGGCCCTACGCAGCGTCGGGAGGTGGACCGGACGTCCGTCGAGGTGCCAGACGCCGAGGATGCCGCACACCGGGGCGCTCGGGCCTAGTGATCGCGGGGCCGGCGGGAGGACGCCATCAGGCGGCGCCGTCCAGCACCCGGGTCGAATCGAGTCGCCGACGTGTCAAGAAGTCCCACCAGGCGTCCTTGGCCGGGTTCAGATGGCTGCTCCGCACGCCGATGCTGGGGTACCCGAAGGCCGGTGCGCAGTGTCGGAAGTGGCCGAGGAAAGTGGCCACTGGCGCGACGTTGGGTGAGGATGGGTCGAAAGCGCCTGCCAGCGATATCGGTGCTGCCCGCGAATTCGGCATTGGAGTTGCTGGCCCGGCCTCCGCATCGGCCCGTTGGGTCTCGCTCGTTGGTGGGTGGCACCGGTGAAGGGCAGGCGAGCGCGCGGAGGATTTCATTCCACCTGTCGGAACCGGGTTGAGGACCTGTTCGAGGCCCGCCAAAGATATCATCGGGCAGGAGCGGCTACAACCGGAGTTGGAGCGAGGGGTTGATCGGCAGGTAAAGCCGCATCCCTCAACAGCTTGACGTGCTGTCAAACTTCAGCTATACGTTGACGTTACAATGAAACTCTCATTTGCGCGGCAGTTGCGGAACCGCCACCTGTTCCTGCTTGACGCTGTTCTCCTCGCGCTCGGAACTCTGGCCGCTTACTTCCTGCGCTTCGAAGGGTTCAACTGGGGCAGCCCCAATCTCCGCACCGCCCTCATCTTCATCGCCTTCACGCTCCCCCTAAAACTCGGTGTACTTCTCTCGGTCGGCCTCTACCAGCGCCTGTGGCGGTTCGCTGGCGTGGCTGAACTGGAACACATCCTGATCTCGACGGCCATCTCCGCCTGTATCTCCAGTCTGCTGGGCGCCGTGGTGCTGCCGCTCGTCGGCCTGACGCCTCTCCGGGTACCGCTGTCGGTGTTGTTTATCGACGCGTGTTTCAGTGTCGGAGTGGTGGCGCTCCCCCGGCTCCTCGTCCGGCTGACCGGCCGACGCCTGCAATGGAGGCGGCTGGAGGATGCCCGACGCGTCCTCATCGTGGGTGCCGGTGCCGCGGGGGAGATGATCGTGCGCGAATGCCTGGGGCATCCGCAGGTGGGGCTCAATCCGGTCGGGTTCGTGGACGATGACACCTCCAAGCACGGGCACCGGCTGTGCGACGTCCCGATCCTCGGCCCGCTGGCCCGGCTCCCGGAGCTCACTCGCGAGCTCGAGATCGAGGAGTTGATCATCGCGATGCCGCGGGCCCCCGGCGCGGTGGTGCGTCAGGTGGTCCGCGCCGCGCACCAGGCGGGAGTGAGGACTCGTACCGTCCCGGGGATGTTCGACATCCTGTCGGGCCGCGTCGCTGTGGCCTCGCTCCGCGAAGTGGAGATCCAGGACCTGCTCCGCCGCGAGCCCATTCATACGGACCTCGACCAGGTGCGAGTGCTCGCGACCGGCGAGACCGTGCTGGTGACGGGCGCCGGAGGATCCATCGGCGGCGAGCTCTGCCGCCAGCTGGCTCGGCTCGAGCCCGCCCAGATCCTTCTCCTGGGCCACGGCGAAAACTCCATCTTCGAGATCCTGGCCGAGCTGAGTGAGCGCTTTCCGAATGTCACCACCGTGCCGATCATCGCGGATATCCGCGACCGGGAGCGTCTACGGCACGTCTTCGAGCAGTACCGGCCCTATTCCGTATTCCATGCCGCTGCCCACAAGCACGTGCCGCTGATGGAAGGGAACGTCGCGGAGGCGGTGAGCAACAACGTGCTGGGCACCAAAAACGTGGCCGAAGTGTCAGCCGAGTGGGGGGTCGAGCACCTGGTGCTGATCTCGACCGACAAGGCCGTGCGGCCCACCAATATCATGGGCGCGACGAAGCGCGTCGCCGAGCAGATCGTTCAGCAGATCGCGGAGAGCCACGAGCGGAAGTTCGTGGCCGTGCGGTTCGGGAACGTGCTGGGGAGTCGAGGCAGCGTGGTGCCGACGTTCCTGCGGCAGATCCGGAGCGGCGGGCCCGTCACCGTCACCCACCCGGAGATGCGCCGCTACTTCATGACCATTCCCGAAGCCGTCCAGCTGGTGCTGCAGGCGGGGGCAATCGGGAGGGGCGGAGAGGTATTCGTGCTCGATATGGGCGAGCCCGTGCGAGTACTCGACCTCGCGACCGACCTGATCCGGCTCTCGGGGCTGGAAGTGGGCACCGACGTGGAGATCCGGCTGACCGGGACGCGGCCGGGCGAGAAGCTGTACGAGGAGCTGTTCTTCGACTCGGAGAGCGCCATCCCCACTGATCACCCCAAGGTGCTGCGGGCCAAGAACGGCGCGCTTCCCATCGGGCTCGCCACGGTGGTGGACTCGCTGGTGGACGGCGCGCGCACGGGGCGCCCCGACGACGAAATCCGCGAGCTGCTCGCCCGCCTGGTCCCCGACTTCAAGCTGTCCGCCACAGCGGCGGAAGCCGAGCTGGGCGCCCTGCCCAATTAGCCGGCGCGATCAGCGCTTGGCCACCACGACGATCGTCACCAGCGCCCCCAGCACCTGAGCGGCGGTCCCCAGGATGGCCGCCAGATTCCCGGACGGCTGCTCCTGCACGGTCCGTGTGGGGACGAAGACCACCGCGCCGGCCGCCGGCTTCGGCACCTTGTCCGCGAAGATGGCCCGCCGCTTCACGCCTTCCCGCTCGCCGTTCGGCTGCGTGAGGTACGGGTGGCGGGTGTCTCCCGTCTGCGTGTAGCCGCCCGCCGCATCCACATACCAGTCGAGATTCTTGTTCGGCGTGTAGGCCACCGGCCCCGGCGAGTTCACCGCGCCCAGCACCATGACGACCGGATTGTACTCGGGAATGTGGATCGAGTCGCCGCTCGCCAGAATGATATTCTCCGGGTCCTTGGGATTCTTGAGCGCGCGTGGGAGATCGATCCCCACCCGTTCCGGCAACCCCCGACGCACTGAGTCGCGTCGCGCGCCGGCGACCATGATGGATGGCAGGTTGTCGTCACCCGCGGGGCGGACGCCCACGTACGAACGATAGAATTGGATCCCGCCGGGGTACGCCTCCGCGGTCAGCCCCCCGGCCCGGGCGATGAGATCCGCCAGGCGCTCGGTCTTCGACGTCAGCGAGTAGCGTCCGGGCGACTTGACCTGACCGGTGAGGACGACGGTGCGCTGTCGCCCGAACTCGCCCTGACGGAGCACCAGGACGTTATCGTACGGCTCGAGCGGGGTATCGCCGGCCGCGGCGGCTCCATCCGAGCCGCCCGTCGCGCCGCCGAGCCGTCCGAACAGGAAGCTGGAGTCCAGCGCGACCCGCACGGTCTGCGCGAGGGCTCCGGGGGGTCGGCTCTCGGGAAGCCGGGCGATCTCGGCCTCGAGCTGGGCGTCGTCGGCCAGGCCGTCCGCGAGGAGAATGAGGTCCCGCATCGTCATCCCTTCGCGGTACGGCACCCGCCCGGGCCGGCGCACCGCGCCCACCACCGCCACGTACTTGTCGGGCATGAAGGAGGTCCGCGAGAAGATCCGGACCTCGTCCTGATCCTCGAGCACCATGTCGTTCTGCAGGCGGCCGGTGGAATCGGCAAAGGCGGACCGCAGCTGCACGAAGCTGGAATCCTCCCGCATCCGGGTCACCAGTATCCGCGGCAGGTAGACGTCGGGCTTGGCCCCGCCGGCCAGCCGGATGGCGTCGCTCAGCTTCATACCGGGCGTGAAGCCCACCTCTCCCTCGACCCAGACATTGCCGCGAACGGTGACGAAGCCCCGCCGGCGGTCGGCCACCGGGTGCACGGTCACCGAATCCCCCGGCGCCATCGGGACGGCGGGGATGACGCCGCCGCTGAACTGGTCGGCGCCGACCGCGATGACCACCCGGGCCCGGCCGTCCGGGCCGCGGGATTCAGGGGGGAGAATCCGGTGAATCGTGACCCGCGTCTGCGCGGCCGTAGGGTCGAGCCCACCGGCGAAGCCGATCGCGTCGCGCAGGGTCTCGCTGGACCGCAGCTCGTAGATGGCGGGCCGCTGCACCCGGCCGGTCACCGACGCGAACCCGCCGTGCACCGGCACGAAGACGACGTCGCCGCTCTGGAGCCGGATATCGGTAGGGTTGCTGCCTCCGATCAGGTAGTCGTACAGGTCCAGGCTGTCGACGGTCTCGCGCCCGCGCTTGATGAGCACGCGGCGGAAGCTGCCGTTCGCGGTCGGTCCGCCGGCGGCGTACAGGGCCGAGAGCACGGTGCCGGCGCTCGAGATCTGATAGGCGCCGGGGCGTACGACGTCGCCCGCCACGTAGACCTGGATATTGCGCAGCCGCGCCAGGGAGATCTGGAACTTGGTTGACGGGTTGGTGCGGCGAACGCCGGAGTACACTCGCCCCAGCCGGGTGTAGAGCTGGTCCTCGAGCTGACCGAGCGTGAGATTGGCCACGTAGACCTGGCCCACCTGCGGAATGACCACGAACCCCTCGCGCGTCACCTCGAGCATCTGTGAGCGCTCGACGTCTCCCGTCAGGATGAGCACCAGCATGTCGCCGGGCCCGAGCCGGTAGTTCTGGTCCACGGGGCCCGCCTCGGCGGCCTTGAAGCGGGTCGAGGTGCGGCGGAAGGTCTCGATCCCGAACAGCTTGAGCCCGGCCCCGCGGAGCACGGCGACTGAATCGGCCAGCGAATCGGCCCGAAGCGAATCGAGGCGGCGCTCCTTGAGGGAGTCGAGCAGCGCCTGCATGGAATCCGAGATGACGCGGGTGGAATCGATGAACTTGAGCGAATCGGCCGCGGCGTCGCTCAGAACGCCCAGCGACCGCACCGCCTCGATGTCCCGGGGACCGATCTGCACCGGCTGGGTGGTATCGGCGCCGGACAGGTACTCGTCGAGCAACCCCTCCGGATATCCAGCGGCGCGAAGTCGCGCCCGGATCTGATCGGGTGTCAGGCCCGACTGCGCCAGCCGCTGCCGGAGCTGCTCGACAATCTCGGGGTTGCGGAGGATCTCCTGCGCCTGCTGCGGCGAGGGGGCCTGCTGTCCGCCTGGGAGCTGCCCGGTCGGGACCTGGGCCAAGGCTGGAGTGATGAACGGGGCGGGGGCCAGGACCACGGCAAGCCACACCCCGGCGCGGAGCCACTTACCGTGAACTGAGTTGAGCATGGAAGGCGAAGATCGCTCGTAAGTAAGGCGAAGTCAAGCGGTTGCGCGAAGGAGGTCGCCCCAGAACGCGAGGGTCCGCTGGGCGATCGCGGCATCGGTGAACGCGTCCATCACCCGGCGCCGGCCCGCGGCGCCGAGGCGCTGGTGCTCGGCGGGATCGTCGTGCAGCCGTTGGAGGGTCTCGCTGAGCGCGGCCACGTCCTCTTCGGGGACCACCACGCCGGCGTCGGCCAGGGTCTCGGGAATCGCTCCCGCCTTGCTCCCCACGACCGCGATGCCGTGGGCCATCGCGTCGAGGGCGGCGCGCGGCACGGCCTCGATCCAGCGCGGTGTGGTACGCGAGGGCATCACGACCACATCGAGCCGGGGCCAGATCTGGTCCACCCCGCTCCGGGGGAGGGCGCCGTGCCAGGTGACCCTGCCCGCGATTCCCAGGCGCTCGGCCAGGGTCTCGAGCTCCTCCTGCGCCGGTCCGGTGCCGACTACGGTGAGGGTCCAGCGGCCGATGAGCTTGACCGCGGCGCGGAACAGGAGATCGAGCCCCTTCTCCGGAATGAGCCGCCCGACGAAGCCGATGGCCAGCCCGGTGTGCGGCGTGCGCTCCACCGCCGACGGCAGCGGGGTGCCGATCTGTGGAATCGTGCGGTGCGGAAGCGACTGCCGATTCTTGAGCGCGAGCCGACTGGCCAGCTCGTTCACCGAGATGAGGCCGGCCGCGCTGCCCAGCACCCGGTTCCGGCGCAGCAGGGCGAGCGTGCTCCGGGAGGTTGGCAGGCTTTCGCGGGTGAGCACCACGTACGGAATCCTGAGCCGGCGCGCGGCACGGGCGACCGACGCCGCGCCGTTACTCCACGGCTCTTCCTCTATCTGGACGATTTCCGGGCGAAAATCCGTGAGCAGGCCCCGTACCGTCGCCGCGTGCCAGAATGGATTGGCCGAGGGCTGCGCGCCGCCGCGAAGAGGCACGGGCACGGTGCGGACACCGCCGTCGTCACCCCAGGTGGTCTGCTGCTGCTGCACCAGCCCCGCCGGCACCCAGCGGTCGGGCACGGCGGCGGAGACGGTCACGCCGAGCGACGCCAGGGCGCGCAACTTGCCGCGAGCCGTCGGGTCGGCGTAAACGCGAGAGATCACCAGGGCGCGCACGCTCCCAATCTCGCCCGGCACCGGGCCCGGACCAAGGGGCTGGCCCGGCGTCACCCTGAGCGAAGCGAAGGGGCCATGCGTCGGCTCATGTCCCCTTCACTGCGTTCAGGGTGACTCCAGGCGTGCGCGGTTGACTTGAGTCGCGGGTCAGAGTGAAACTTGGCGAGACTCCCCATGCGCATCCTCCACCTGGCGAAGTACTACTGGCCGCGCTCCGGCGGCATGGAACGGGTGGTCCAGAGCCTGGCCGAAGGCGCGGCGCAGCTCGGGCACCAGGTGGAGGTCGTGGCTGTTGAGGGCCGCGGCCGGGCCGGGAGCACCGGCCGGCAGCGCTCCTCGGTGACCCGGGCCTTCTCGTTCGCCGCCCTCGGCTCGCAGGAGATCGCTCCCGGCTACATCGCGGCTGCCTGGAAGCGCGCGGACATCATCCATGTGCACCATCCCCATCCACTGGCGGACGTGGCGTGCCTGCTCCGCGCCGGACGGACGCCGGTGGTGGTCACGCAGCATGCGGACTCGCGGCGCTCGATGTACCGTCCGGTGACCGGGCTGGTCCTCCGCCGCGCGGCCGCCGTCGTGGTGCCGAGCCGGGCGCACCTCGCGCTCTCGACCGAGCTGGTGGGCTGGGAGAGCAAGGTCGAAGTGATCCCGTTCGGGATCGACCAGACCCGGTGGGAGACCGTGCCGCCTCCGCCGCCCGGCGCCTCGCCGCGGGCGATCTTCATCGGGCGGCTCGTCGCCTACAAGGGTCTCGACATCCTGCTCCGGGCGCTCGAGCGGGTGCCCGAGCTTCGGCTGGACGTAGTCGGCTCGGGTCCCGAGGGGCCGCGGCTCCGGACTCTGGCTCAGGCGCTCGCGATCACCGACCGGGTGCGCTGGTACGGCGAGTATCCCGACGAAGACCTGCCGCGCCGCATGGCCGATGCCGATTTCCTGGTGCTGCCGTCGGTCACCGTCGAAGAAATGTTCGGGCTGGTGGTGCTCGAGGCGATGGCGGCGGGACGGCCGGTGATTACGACGGCGCTGCCGTCTGCCGTGCGCGAGGTGAACGTGCCCGGCGTGACCGGGCTCGAGGTCCCGCTGCGGGACGTACCGGCCCTGGCTCAGGCGCTCGAGTCTCTGAGCCGCGACTCGGCCCGGCGGCGGGTGATGGGGGAGGCGGGCCGGCGCCGCGTGACCGAGCGGTTCACGCAGTCGGCCATGGCGGAGCGGCACATCGAGCTGTATCAGAGGATCAGGGGGAAGAATACGTCGTGAACATGAGTCCCGGTGACCGCTGAGTCATCCTGAGCGAAGCGAAGGAGCCATGCTCTAACGCATGCCTCCTTCGCTTCGCTCAGGATGACTCGTGGTCCGGCTGACTTGAGGTCATATATGCCACGTTACGTCAGACCGTCCGGGCCCGAGCGGCAGGCCCGGCTCAAGGCACAGTTTGCCGCGCTGTATCCGGGGGTGGTGGCGGGCGAGTGGGTCCCGGCATGGCTCCTGGCGGAGCAGCTCATGGCATCGGCCCGCCAGCGGGGCACCAGCCAGGACGGCCGGGTCTGCGATCCGGCCCACTGTGAGTTCCGCGGGGGCGGCAAGCGGCCGCCGGAGCTCCGAGGGCTCAAGACCCGGGCGGCGGACAACCGATAGCGGGACGACCGTGCTCCTCCGACATCTGCACTACCTGGTCGCCATCGCCAGCGAGCGCCACTTCGCCCGCGCGGCGGAGTCGTGCGGCGTGACCCAGCCGACGCTCTCCAACGGGATCAAGCAGCTCGAGGAGGAGCTCGGCCTGCTCATCGTCCGGCGAGGGCAGCGCTTCGAGGGCTTCACGCCCGAGGGCGAGCGGGTGCTCGAGTGGGCCCGCCTCATCGTGTCCGATGCCGCCAGCCTCAAGCAGGACGCGGCCGCCGCGCGCCAGGGGCTGGTGGGGCGCCTGCGCCTGGCGGCCATCCCGACCGCGCTCCCGATTGTACCCGCGCTGACCGGACCCTTCGCTCTCGACCACCCGCACGTGATCATCACGGTGCTGTCGCTCACGTCCATCGACATTCAGACCGGACTGGGTGATTTCAGCCTGGACGCGGGCGTCACCTATCTCGACAACGAGCCCCTCGCCGGCGTGCGGGCGATTCCGCTCTATCGCGAGCGCTACTTCCTCTTCACCGCCGCGGGCGGTCGGTTCGCCAGGCGGCGGTCGGTGTCCTGGCGGGAGGCCGCCGATACGCCCCTATGCCTGCTCACGCCGGACATGCAGAATCGCCGGATCCTCAACGCCCACTTCCGGGAGGCTGGCGCCGAGCCGCGCCCGTCGGTGGAGACCAACTCGGTGCTCACGCTCTGCGCGCATCTCCGCTCGGGGCAGTGGTCGAGCATCCTGCCCCAGAGCTTCCTCGCTCTGTTCGACGACGCCTCCGATTTGCGGGCCTTGCCCCTGGTCGAGCCCGAGCTCTCCCACAGCGTCGGGCTCGTGATGCCGGACCGGGAGCCGCTCACCCCGTCGGCCCGCCACCTGGTGCAGCTTGCGAGCCGATCGGACGTCCGTGCGGGCGTGGAGCGCGCCGTCGCCGGGCACCGTCGGACGGTCCCCGCCTGATTCGATTTGCCTATCGGCCGATAGACGGCACAAATTTGTGATGAGGGGCGGCCGCGACCATAATTCGTGATCAGTCGGTCGCTTGTGACCATTCAGGGGGTCCCATGGCCATGAACTACACCCGTCTCACCGAGCCCCTGGTTCGGGACGGCGGCACGCTTCGCCCCGCATCCTGGGACGAAGCACTCGATCGCGCCGCCGAGGGCTTCCGTCGCGCCCTGGCCAAGGGTGGAGACACCATCGGCACGTTCAGCTGCTCGAAGGCCAGCAACGAGGTCAACTACCTGGCCCAGAAGCTGGTCCGCATCGGCTTCAAGAGCCATAACATCGACAGCTGTAACCGAACGTGACACGCGCCTAGCGTCGTCGGTCTGGCGACGGTCTTCGGTGCAGGTGGGGGCACGAGCTCCTATCGCGAGATAGAAGAGACGGACGTGATCTTCCTGTGGGGCGCCAACGCCCGGGAGAATCACCCGATCTTCTTCCATCACGTGCTCAAAGGCATTCACAACGGGGCCAAGCTGTACGTCATGGACCCGCGGCGGACCGCGTCCGCCCAATGGGCCGACCAGTGGCTCGGCCTCAACGTGGGCACCGACATCGCGCTGTCCAACGCGATGGCGCGGGAGATCATTCACGCGGGGCTCGCCAACGAGGAGTTCATCCGGCGCGCCACCACCGGGTTCGATGCGTACCGGGAGTCGGTCGAGCCGTTCACGCTCGAGGTGGGCGAGCGGGAGACCGGCGTGCCGGCCGAGGCCATTCGCGAGGCCGCGCACACCTACGCCCGGGCCGATCGGGCGGAGATCTGCTGGACGCTGGGGATCACCGAGCACCACAACGCGGTCGACAACGTCCTCTCGCTCATCAACCTGGCGCTGCTCACCGGGCACGTGGGCCGGTACGCCTCCGGCGTGAACCCGCTCCGGGGCCAGAACAACGTCCAGGGCGGCGGCGACATGGGCGCCATTCCCAACCGCCTGGTCGGGTTCCAGGATTGGACCACGGACCCGGAGGTTCTGGCCAAGTTCGAGCGGCACTACGGCGTCAAGCTCGAGCCTGCGTACGGCCGCAACGTGACCCAGATGTTCGAGGGCATGGAGCACGGGGAGATCACCGCGCTCTATGCCATCGGCGAGAACCCGGCCCAGGCCGAGGCCGACCAGCACCGCACCGAGCGACTGCTCAAGGGCCTGGATCATCTGGTGGTGCAGGACATCTTCCTCACCCGCACGGCGCAGTTCGCCCACGTGGTGCTGCCGGCCTCGTCGAGCTGGTGCGAGGCCGAAGGCACCGTGACCAACAGCGAGCGCCGGGTGCAGCGGGTCCGGAAGGCGCTGGAGCCGCCCGGCGACGCGCGGGACGACATCTGGATCATCGCCGAGCTGGCCAAGCGGGTCGGAGTCAACCTCGGGAACCCGACCGCCGAGGACATCTGGAACGAGGTACGCTGCCTGGCGCCGATCTTCGCGGGGATGAGCTACGAGCGGTTGGACAAGGAAGGCGGCCTCCACTGGCCGTGCTACGACGAAGAGCACCCCGGCGAGCTGTTCCTGCACAGCCGGCTGTGGAAGGATCCACCGGAGGGACGGCTGGCGCCGTTCTCGGTCGTGAAGCACGAGCTGCCCGTGGAGATGCCGGACGCGGACTATCCGTTCCAGCTCACCACCGGGAGGCGGCTCGACTCGTACAACACCGGGGTCCAGACCGGCGGGTTCAGCTCGCCGCTCCGGCGCGGTGAGACGCTGGACATTTCGCCCGAGGACGCCGGCAGGCTGGGCATCAAGGACGGCGACCCGGTGCGGATCTCCTCCCGCCGCGGCAGCGTGGTGGCACCGGCCCGGCTCGACCGGTCGCTCCGCGCGGGACTCGTGTTCATGACGTTCCACTTCCAGGACGAAGTCAGCGTCAATCTGCTCACCATCGACGAAACCGATCCCAAGTCGGGCACGGCCGAGTTCAAGGCCTGCGCGGTGCGCGTGGAGCCGGTGCGGGCCGCCCAGCCTCGGCAGGTCCGCGTCGCTTCGCCCAAAGGAGCATAGTTGGATCTTCACCTTCTGAATGCCGCCCCGACCGACGAGGAGCGCGCCGCGGTCGACGCACTGCTCGGCCCTCCGTCCTCAGGGTGGGACGGCGGCGTGCGCGTCGAGAAGCGCGACGCACACACGGCGAGCGGCGGGCATGCCGCCCGGGCCCAGCGCCACCTGCTGCTGCCAGCCCTTCAGGCCGTCCAGTCCACCGTCGGCTGGATCAGCGAAGGCGCGCTGAACTACGTGTGCGAGCGGCTGTCGGTCCCGCCGGCCGACGCCTACGGCGTAGCGACGTTCTACGCCCTGCTCTCGACCACCCCGCGGCCGCGCCGCGTGCTCCATGTGTGCGACGACATCGCGTGCCGTGCGAAGGGCGCCGACAAGCTGTGCGACGCGCTCGAGCGCTCGGCGGGTCCGCCGGGGCATCACGGCCCCATCGGCGATCATGTCGAGATCGGCCACGACGACGCGATCTGGCTCCGGAGCCCGTGCCTCGGCCTGTGTGATCAGGCACCGGCTGCGCTCGTGACCATGGCGGGGCAGCAGCCGGTCGAGCGGCTATTCGGCAACGTGGACGAGGCCACGGCCCAGCGGGTGCTCGACGGTGACCCGTCCGCCAGCACCGCGCCCCACCCCAGGCTGCCGCAGGCCGGCGACCCGTCGCTCCGGCTGCTCCGCCGGGTGGACGTGGCCGATCCCACCAGCCTCGATGCCTACCGCGCCCATGGCGGCTACGAGGCGCTCCGGGCGGCCATCCGGATGGGACCCGAAGGCGTCATTCGCGAGGTGACCGACGCCAAGCTCCTGGGCCGGGGCGGCGCGGCGTTCCCGACCGGCCGCAAGTGGGACGCCGTCGCGCACCAGCCGGTCCGCCCGCACTACCTCATCTGCAACGCCGACGAGTCGGAGCCTGGCACCTTCAAGGATCGCGTCATCATGGAGGGCGACCCGTTCAGCGTGGTCGAGGCCATGACGATCGCGGCCTTCGCCACCGGCTGCGAGTACGGATACATCTACGTGCGCGGGGAGTATCCGCTGGCCAGCGAGCGGCTGCAGCACGCGATCGACTCGGCGCGAGCCCGCGGGCTTCTGGGCGACAACGTGATGGGGCAGGGGTTCGCGTTCGACATCGAGATCCGGCGGGGGGGTGGGGCGTACATCTGCGGCGAGGAGACCGCGATCTTCAACTCGATCGAGGGCTTCCGCGGCGAGCCCCGCAACAAGCCCCCGTTCCCCGTGCAGGCCGGCGTGTTCAGCAAGCCCACCGTCATCAACAACGTCGAGACCCTGGTCAACGTGCTCGAGATCCTCAGGATCGGCGGGCCGGCGTACGCCAGGATCGGGACCGAGCAGTCGGCGGGGCCGCGGCTGTTCTGCCTGTCGGGCAACGTCGCCAGGCCGGGCGTGTATGAGGTGCCGTTCGGGGCCACGCTCCGGCAGCTCATCGACATGGCCGGCGGCGTGCCGGGCGGTCGGAGCATCCAGGCGATTCTGCTGGGCGGCGCCGCCGGCGTGTTCGTCCGGCCCGACGAGATCGACATGCCGCTCACGTTCGAGGGCGCGCGCGCGGCGCAGGCCACGCTGGGCTCGGGCGTCATTCTCGTATTCGACGACACGATCGACATGAAGCCGATCCTGCGCCGGATCGCCGCCTTTTTCCGGGACGAGTCCTGCGGCCAATGCGTGCCCTGTCGGGTGGGCACGGTGCGGCAGGAGGAGGCGCTGCACCGGATCGAGGCCGCCAAGCCGCGCGGCGGGGTTCCGGGCGAGATCGCACTGCTGGAGGAGATCGGATTGGCCATGAAGGATGCATCCATCTGCGGCCTGGGGCAGACCGCCTACAGCGCGGTGGAGTCGGCGATCAAGCGGCTCCGCCTGTTCGATGGAGCGGCGCGATGACGATGTCGTTCACGCCCCTGGTGCAGCTCCGGCCACCCAAGCGCACCGTCGAGCTCAAGATCGACGGGCAGACGGTTCAAGTCCCCGAGGGGAGCACCGTGCTCGACGCGTGCCGGCAGCTGGGGATGGACGTCCCGACCATCTGCTACCTCGAGACGCTGCACCCGGTGAACGTCTGCCGTGCATGCGTGGTGGAGGTCGAAGGCTCGCGGGTGCTGGTGCCGTCGTGCTCGCGCAAGGTCGAGCCCAACATGGTGGTCAAGACCGACACCGAGCGGGTGAAACACAGCCGCAAGATGGTGCTCGAGTTCCTGGCCTCGTCGGTGGACCTGTCCACCACGCCCGACGTGCCTCGGTGGCTCGACGAGTACGGCGCCAAGCCCGAGCGGTACGGACCGCCGGCACCCCCCTCGCCCGCGGGCGTGCGCGACAGCCACGCGCCCGGCCACCATGAGCCCCCCAGCGCCGACTACGCGGCCACCGTGGCGCAGCCGGTCAAGGTGGACAACGAGCTGTACGTGCGGGACTACGGCAAGTGCGTCCTGTGCTACAAGTGCGTCGAGGCCTGCGGCAAGGACTACCAGAACACCTTCGCGCTCACGGTGGCCGGGCGCGGGTTCGACGCGCGGATCTCGACCGAGTTCGCCGTCGAGCTGCCGGAGTCGGCCTGCGTGTACTGCGGCAACTGCATCGCGGTGTGTCCCACCGGGGCGCTCATGTTCAAGAGCGAGCGCGACCACCGGGACGCGGGCACCTGGGATGAATCGAAGCAGACCGTGACGACGACGGTGTGCCCCTACTGCGGCGTCGGGTGCAACCTCGAGCTGCACGTGCAGGACAACGAGATCGTGAAGGTCACCTCACCGCTGGATCACGACGTGACGCGCGGCAATCTGTGCATCAAGGGGCGGTTCGGGTGGCGGTACGTGCAGAACCGAGCCAACGGGAACGGGACGCGGGGGGCGCCGGCGCCGGGCGCGGGGAAGGGGAGCTGAGCGCGAGTCAGGAGTCACCCTGAGCGAAGCGAAGGGGGCGTGCGTTCGGGCATGCCCCCTTCACTGCGTTCAGGGTGACTCTCTTACCCAGGGTGACTCCCTTACTCACCCACCAGCCGCTCGGGGTGCGTATAGACCGTCAGCCGGCTCCCCCGCGCAAACCCCACCAGCGTCAGCCCCGCCTGCTGCGCGATCCGCGCCGCCAGCCCTGTCGGGCCCGACACCGCGGCCATGAGCGGCGCGCCGAGCCGCGTGGTCTTCTGCACCATTTCGAAGCTGGCCCTGCTGGTCACCAGCACGAAGCCGGACGCCGGGTCGGTGCCGCGCCTGAGCAGGGCGCCGATCAGCTTGTCCAGCGCGTTGTGTCGCCCTACGTCCTCCCGAACCAAGTCGACGGTCCCGTCCAGTCGCGACCAGCCGGCGGCGTGCACCGCGCCCGCGGCAGCGTTGAGCTTCTGGTGTGAGGCCAGTGACGCCATGGCCGTCCGCACCGCGGCCTCCCGGATGCTCACGGCCGAAGTGACCGGGTGCAGGGCCTTGAGCACCGAGGCCACGCTGTCCGCGCCGCAGATGCCGCAGCCCGTGCGCCCCGTGAGGCGCCGGGTCCGCTCCGCGATGGCGGCCTCGCGCTCGGGTGTCACCTGCGCCTGGATCTCGATCCCCTGGCTGTAGCGCACCAACTCGACCCGCTCGAGCTCGGCCGGTCCAGCGATCAGCTCCTCGGTCACGCTGAAGCCGAGCGCGAAGTCCTCCAGGTCCTGTGGCGTCGCCATCATCACGGCGTGGGGAATCCCGTTGTAGACCAGCGCGACCGGGGTCTCCTCGGCGATGGTCTCGACCTGCTCGCTCGCCGATCCGTCCTGCCAGCGGCGGGCGGGCAGCTCGAGCAAAGGCTGGGCGTATCCCAGCCGCAGGAGGCCGAGCGGGTCCTGCATCTGGCGCACGTCTTTGGGCATGGCGAGCTCCCTGAGATCGACGACGGCCCGACCGGTCAACAGGGGCCGAATGGAATAATATCCTTCACCCGAGGGGGAGCGGGTGCGGCTTGTTCCGTCGCGGGGTCGGGCTCATCTTTTGGTGGTCGCGGGTCCTTAGCTCAGGTGGTTAGAGCAGCGGACTCATAATCGAACGGCGCCCCTGTCTGCGTCGCCAGCGGGCGCCGCTTCGTTTGGGTGAGTTCGTTGAATGTCAAGTACTTAGCGCACTCGCGCTCGTCCCCCGTCACCAGCCAGCACCATCTGTCTCCGCCTGCCGTTGGCACTGTGGCCGACACTGCAAGGGCTGCACGCCTTGACGCCTGCGCTCGTATCGCCCGGTCAATACCGAGGAGGACCGGGGGTTCCCTGATCGAGCGAATGCCAGATACCTTGAGGGTCGCCGTGGGTCGCTCCCTTTACGCTCTGGAACAATGCTGATGGCTGTGAAAGTCAGTGTGGAGCCAAGACTTCTGAAATGGGCGAGGGAGCGAGCTGCTCTGGCCCGTGAGGAGCTTGCGCGCAAAATCAATCTCAAGCCTGAGCGTATCGCTGAGTGGGAGAGCAGCGGTGAGCTTACCCTGGGGCACCTGGAGCGACTGGCCGCCTCCACACATACACCGATAGGGTACCTCTTTCTCCCCGAGCCGCCGGGTGAGCAGCTACCGATCGCCGATTTTCGGAGTCCAGCTGGCGGCCGGGTGGATCCTCCTAGCCCCGAGCTGCTTGAGACCCTCTATCAATCGCAGGAGCGACAACTTTGGTATCGGGACTATTTGGAAAGTGCCGGCGAACCTCGCCTTGAGTTCGTCGGGAGCGTGTCCCTGAGGGATCCTTCCGCTCAGGTTGCAGGAAGGATTCGCGAATCGCTCGGACTGCATCAGCAGGACCGCGCCGCCATACGGACTTGGGAACAGGCGCTGCGCGAACTCCTTGTTCGCATCGAGGCCCTTGGCGTGCTAGTGATGCGGAACGGGATTGTTGGGAACAACACACATAGAAAACTCGATGTTGCCGAGTTTCGGGGGTTCGCCCTCAGTGACGCATTCGCGCCCCTGATCTTCGTGAATGCCGCTGATTCACGCTCCGCCCAGATGTTCACGCTTATCCATGAACTGACTCACATCTGGCTTGGCGAGTCTGGGGTTTCTGACGCCTCACCGCGCTCGAATCTCCCTTCAGAGCGATTTTCCAACCGAGTTGCCGCCGAGACGCTGGTACCCATGCAGGAGTTCATGGCGACGTGGCGTGCTTCGGAGGACCCCGGCTTGGAAGCCGGGAGGGTGGCACGTGTTTTCAAGGTGAGTCCGCTCGTTGTCCTCATCCGGGCGTACGAGGCTGGTGTCATCAAGGACGATGTGTTTGAGGCCACCTACGCGGCGGAGGTTAAACGGGCCCGCGAAGCAACGGCTGCTGCTGGCTCAGGCGGGGACTTCTACAACACTCAGCGTAGTCGCGTGGGTTCGCGATTCGCTACCGCGGTAATCGCAAGTGCCCTGGAAGGCAGGACCGACTACAGGGAGGCCTACCACCTGCTCGGCCTGCGACGGAGTCGCACGTTCGACGAGTTCGCACGCGAGCTGGGCTTCTCGATCTGATGCCGTATCTACTCGATGCGAATGTTCTGATCCGGGCAAGGCGCGATCATTACCGGCTCAAAGTCTTTCCTTGCTTTTGGGATTGGATCGAGGCCAAGAATGCGGCTGGTGTCGTTTACAGCGTGACGGCAATTCGGCAGGAACTCCAACTTGATGCCGATCTAGCGCCATGGGTGCAGAAGCGCTCCGGGTTGTTCTTGGCTCCAGACAGTGCAACGACGAGTGCCGCCGCAACGGTCAGTGGCTGGGTAAAGGATCCTGCGAGGGTCTACAGAGCGTCCGCCGTTTCGACCTTCTTCGCTGCTGGGGATTACTGGCTCATATCGCATGCACTCGCGACCGGATATACAGTGGTCACCCATGAGGTGCCGGAGCCACTTTCCCAGCGGAAGGTTAAGATTCCCGACGTCTGCAAAGGCGTCGGCGTCAGTTGGACGACCCCGTTTGAAATGCTGCAGCAAGAGGGCGCGTCGTTTCCCTGAAACAGGGCTTGCTCCTGGCCTGCGGCACGGGTCAGGACTCCGGTGCAGCGCCGCAGTAGAGGACCTCGCTTGTTCACCCCTGGTTGTCTTGGCACTCTGGCGGCGTGTGGGGCCAGGTCCTGGAGCGAACGATGGCGTACGGAACCGGACTGGGTAAGGGCATGACTGGCTGACCAGAAAATCGGCAGTATGTTCCGATTGTCGTCAGACCCCCTCTGCAGTCAGCTATGGCTACCGTCCGCGCCCCCGTCGGGCGCTCTCGTCGTTGTGAACGATGATGAACCTGTCTGCCAGGGCAACGAGCCGCATGCTCGCAAATGACCGCTTTCGTCTCGCGGAGTCCATCGCAGCCTCGGTGGCCTATAGTGGCGAGGCTGCCAACGGGCACTGGCATCGCAATGACTGACGCTACACGTCTGACGCGAGCGGCGAGCGCGCGCAGCGAAGAAGGACTGACGAAAGGCCTAGACTAAGCGCTGCCGGACGCAAAGACCAATCCCACCACATAGGCATTCAGGGGTGCTCCAATGGGAATATCAAGACCTCTGGTCGAGGCGTGGACACAAGGTATCGGCCGGCTCATCGTATCAGGGGTCGAGCTTGAGAAAGCCGGCTACTGGAGGCCTGAACGTCTGTCCGATCTGGAGGCTGAGACATTCGGGACAGCGCAGATGCAGCGCTACACGCATTGCGTGATGGCTCATATGCTCCTGGCGGATGGGACCCTCGGCGATTTGGAATATGAGTTCCTCCTTGCTTCAGGCATTTCTTCTACTATCTCGAAGGCCGACATTAGGAACTTCCTGGAGCAATTAAGGAGACGCTATCCATCCGTCATGGTTGATGTCCCCGAATTTGTCCAGGCAGCAATACGTTACGACAGCGATCACCACACGCAGGTTGCACTTTCGATGATCAAGAGCATTCAAGACGTTTGTCAGATCCTAGCTGCCTCTGACGATAATTTGGCTGAGGAGGAAGCAAACACAATTAATCGGTACGTCGGGTTCCTAACGCGCCGACTGTGGGAAGAAGGTCTGCATCTGGAACTCTCGCCCAATCAGGCTCCGCCTACGCCCGCGGGCGTTCATGTTCACACGCTAGCAACGCCAGCCTCGTCTGCGACCAGCGTGAATCATGTATCGGCAGGTGGGCTGGAGACACACCTCACGGAGTTGGCTTCTCTTATTGGGTTGGACACGGTGAAGAAAGACGTTGCCAGTCTGACGAACTTCATCCGTATTCGGAAACTCCGGGAGGCGCAGGGAATGACAGTGCCTCCGATGTCGATGCACCTAGTGTTCACGGGGAACCCTGGGACAGGCAAAACTACTGTGGCGCGGATCCTGGCAAACATCTACCGCTGCTTGGGGCTACTTGCGAAGGGCCACCTGGTAGAGACGGATCGCGCCGGCTTGGTGGGCGGGTATCTGGGCCAGACAGCAATCAAGACGACAGCTGTCGTAGAGCAGGCGCTTGATGGAGTGCTCTTCATCGATGAGGCGTACACGCTGGCCAACAAGGGCGGGGAACAGGACTTCTACGGAGCAGAGGCGATTGATACTCTCCTAAAACTCATGGAAGACCGGCGCGACAGGCTTATCGTCATCGTGGCCGGGTATCCTGACCTCATGGACCGGTTCCTGCAGTCTAACCCCGGCCTTCGCTCGCGCTTCAACCGTTTCTTCGTTTTCTCAGACTACGACGCCGATGACTTATTTGCCGTCTTTCAAAGCATGGTTGCCAAGGGACAATATCGATTGGCCGACGAGGCGGCTGAAAAGGCGAAGCAGATGCTTACCGATGCCTACCAGCGGCGGGGGCAGAACTTCGGCAATGCCCGCCTGGTGCGCAACATCTTCGAGCAGACCATTATGCGTCAGGCTGACCGCCTTGCGAGCGATCCTGATATCACAGCGGACGAGCTTCGTCAGCTGGAGGCGCAGGACCTTCCCGAGACTCGCCTTGTGGTTACGCAATGATGGGGCGTTCAGTTTCTTCCCCTTCACGAGCTCGCAGGGTGGCGGCAGCTACCGTGACGCTGCTTGCCTTTGCTTCGATGCCTACGGCTGCTCAGAAGCACTGCTCCAAGGGCATTCCCTGCGGCAACACGTGTATCAGCGCCAAGAACGTCTGCCATATCGGGGCCTCGCCATCTGCCGCCAATGCGGCGACCGGCGTCGTGGCTAACTCCGCATCAACGCCACCGGCCGCGCCACTGCCTCTGACGACCGGCGGTACCATCCCGGCAGCAACAGCCGGCGAATACGCGTGGGTGGGGTCGTTTGCTGACGGCGTCTACTTCCGAGCCGACTGCCCTGCCGCGCAGGACCTCGCCCCTGCAAACCGACGCTACTTCCGCACGATTCAGGATGCCGAGGGCGCGGGCTTTAGGCGATCCCGAACACCGGGGTGCTGAACTCGGGCATAGCTTCTCGTGTCCGGCGGGGCGATGTCCTCAGTGGATCACGGTGGCGCGTGGTGCCGCTATGGCCGCAGCTCGACGAGGTGCTCCGCGGCTATCTCTTCGCCGGCGGAGACGCGCGTGAGGGGTTGCTCTTTCCGGGGAACACGGCGAGCGGCCTGCTAGGCGATATTCGGAAGGTGCTGGACCAACTGGCAGCGCGCGCCGGCTTTCTCCGGCCCGTCCTGGATCCGGCCACTGGTCGGCAGAAGAAGACGCGTGCGGGGCAGTTCGAGTGGACAGGGCAGCACATCCGCGCGCACATGCTCCGCCACACTTACTGCGCGGCGCGGCTGCAGACCCTCGACCGCGGACAGCCGGTCAGCGAGTACACGGTCGCGAAAGAGCTCGGACACGGTGGCCCCGACCTGGTCCGTTGCATCTACGGCCACCTTGGCGCGGTGCGCCATCGGGCGGAGGTCGTCGAATACCGGATGGAGCAGCACCGCAGTATCCTTGGGGACCATGCCGACCTGATCACGCAGTCTGACACTGAAACTGACACTGCAGCGACAGAGACGCGCGTAAGTTCATGAGGGCCCTTAGCTCAGGTGGTTAGAGCAGCGGACTCATAATCCGTAGGTCCCTGGTTCGAATCCAGGAGGGCCCATTGGCAGCTCGCTCAGCGTCTGGAGCCGAGGACCACACTCGCCTCGAGGTGAGAACCCGAGGCGTGATCAGAGTAGCGAAATCGGTCAATCGAGGTGCTCAGGCTACTCCCCGACCACCTCGAGCCTGAGCCGCCCGAGCCGCTCCGGATCCGCCAGCACGTTCATCTCGACGATCCTCCCGCCCACCACCGTAAAGCCCACCACGGTCACCGCCCGTCCCGCCGCCGTCACCACCACGCCGGCCGCGCCGTTCACGATCGCCGGCCCCACCCTCTTGCCCTCGCGCGAGCCGAGCAGGGCACTCTTGGCCACGGCCTCCGCCCCTCGCACCACGCGGGCGGGCCGACCCGGACGGCCGCCCGCATCCGAGCGCAGCACCACGTTCGGGTCGAGCACGGCGAGCAACGCCTCGAAGTCGCCGTCGCGGGAGGCGGCGAGGAAGGCGTCCACGACCTCACGCTGCCGGGCGAGATTAGTGTCGGGCACCGGCGCGCCCTGAAGCCGACGGCGGGCACGACTCGCGAGCTGGCGCGCCGCAGTGGGCGTACGACCGACGATGCTCGCGATTTCCTCGAACGGCACCGCGAACAAGTCGTGCAGCACGAATGCCAGCCGCTCGGCGGGTGCCAGCTCCTCGAGCACGACCAGGAGCGCCAACCCGACCGAGTCGGCCAGCTGGAGCTCGTGCTCGGGTCCGCCGTCCCGGGCCACCAAGGGGTCGGGCACCTGGGGGCCGATCGGCTCCTCGCCCCGCGCCTTCCGCGCCCGAAGGTGATCCAGGCACACCCGCGAGACCACGGTCGTGAGCCAGCCGCGCAGATTCTCGACGCCGCTGGTGTCCGCCCGGCTGAGCCGAAGCCACGCCTCCTGCACTACGTCATCGGCCTCGATCAGAGAGCCGAGCATCCGGTACGCCACCGAGCGGAGGTGAGGTCGAGCCTCCTCGAATCGGGTGGCCAGCCAGTCCCCTTGCTCCACGGTCACATCCTCGCGTCGCGTTTCGTCATACCAATGACGCAGCCGGGCCGGCCGATGTGACCGAGCCGGCGGCTGGAACATCGATCATTCTCTCGAGCAGGGAGCCGAGCATGTCCCGAGGCATCATGACGATCATCTACCCGGTCCGCGACATGGCCCGGGCCAAGGCGCTGTACGGTACGCTGGCGGGAGCGCCGATCGCGGACTCGCCCTATTACGTGGGCTTCCGGATGGGCGATCAGGACATCGGCCTGGATCCCAATGGTCACAAGAGGGGATTGACGGGCCCGCTTGCCTACTGGCACGTGGCGGACGTCCGGAAGAGTCTGCGGCAGCTGCAGGACGCCGGCGCCGAGCTGCTGCAGGACGTGAAGGACGTGGGAGGGGGCAAGCTGATCGCGTCGGTCCGTGACGCCGACGGCAACGTCATCGGCCTGCTGCAGGAGCCTTAGGGCCGCCTGATGCGGGCTTAGGCAGGCACGCCGCCTGACGCCGCCCTAGGCCAGCCTCACGCCGCCTGACGCCACCGCCGGGCGAGCGCCGGTAACCCGTAGTGCCGACGGACCAGCATCCACAGCACCGGGGCGAACAGCAGCACCGCGGCCAGAATGATCGCCGTGGTCTGATTGGAAATGTTGAGCAGCTTGAGCGCCGACGCGAGCAGCACGAAGGCGAGCGCGCGCCGGACCAGACCGCCCGGCGCTCGGGCCGAGAGCTGCGCTCCCACCCACACGCCGGGAATGCACCCCAGCAGCAGCGAGGTGGTGATGTCCATATGGAAGTCGCCGAACAGCAGGTGACCGAGGGCGGCGGCCGCCACCAGCGGCACCGCCTGGACCAGGTCGGTTCCCACCAGCTCGCTGGCCTTGAGCGCCGGGTAGAGCGCCATGAGCGCGATGATGATGAGCGACCCGGAGCCCACGGAGGTGAGCCCCACCACCACGCCGCCCAGCAGGCCGACGATCACGGTCGCGAGTGGCTTGAGCACCACCGACGGGCGTCCCTGCGGTAGGGGAGCCGCCCGCCCATCGCGGACCCTGGCGTGCTCCACCAGCCGGAGAAACGCGCGCACGATAAGGCCCGCGGCCGCGAGCAGCAGCGCGACCCCGAGCGCGATCCGGATCGCCTGCTGCACCTCCTCGCCCCGACCCAGCGCCCGGGCAATGAGCACCCCGCTGAAAGCTCCCGGCACCGAGCCGAGGCAGAGCCACTTGACCAGCCCGAGGTGGACGGTGCCGCGCCGGAGGTGCACGAAGGAGCCCACCGGCTTCATGACCGCGCTCGCGACCAGGTCGGACGAGACGGCCGCCAGCGGCGCCACGTTGAAGAACAGCACCAGCACCGGCGTCATCAGCGCGCCGCCGCCCATGCCCGTCAGGCCGACGACGATGCCGATTCCGAACGAAGCGATCGCGAGAAGCGGATCGATGGTCATTGGCATCCTTGCCCGGGTCGCGGGAATGGTAGCACCGGCCCGTCAGGTCCGGCACCTTGGGGCCGGTCGGAGTCACCCTGAACGCAGTGAAGGGGGCATGACCCGACGCCTGCCCCCTTCGCTTCGCTCAGGGTGACTCGTAAGAGGCGCGACTCCCCACTCAGCGGGACGCGGACCGCTCCAGCAGCGCTGAAGCCTGATCCAGCACCGTGGCCTGCTGCTCCAGCGCGCGGCCCAACACCTCGGCCTGGCTTTCGGCCTCGGACCAGCGCTTGCCTTCGATTGCCTCGCGTACGCCGGGCATGGTCTTCGCCCCGTAGCCCGTGTACCAGCCCGGTGCCGACAACAGCTGGCGGTACCACGGTCGCCTCGGCAGCCCCTCGGCCGGCGCCTGCGCGTGCTCGGCCTGGAGCAGCAGCGCGTTGAGGCTGTCCACCGTCCCGTGGTCGAGCGTCGGGCCGTCGCCAGCGAACGCGGCGTTGTAGGCCGTCTCGAAGCGCGAGGTCGCCGACTTGAGCCGCGTCGCGCCGTTCTGGAGCGGCGCGAAGTTGAGAAACGGCGGCACCTCCTCGTGTGCCGGCGCCACCAGCGGGCGGCGCGGGTCGTTCATCGCAACGAAGGTGCTCTCCTCCACCTGCCGATTCTGCTCCTCGATCGAATCCCGCGTGGTGCGCTGCAAATCCTGCACCTCCTTCAGATTCGTCGCCACCCGGTCGGACAGGCGGCCGAACTCGTACGGCAGCACCTCCGCGCTCGCGAGGCGCATGGTGGCGAAGCCGACCGTCCGGGCCAGCGCCTGCCCGTAGACGAAGGCGGTGTCGCTGAAGGTGGTGAACCAGTGGAAGCTGTCGTAGATCGAGTGGTAGACGCCGCCATCGTCCTCGCCTCCGAACCCGAGGTTGACCGACGGAACGCCGAGGTGATGGTAGAAGGCGGTGTAGTCGGAGCCCGAGCCCAGCGCTTCCATAAAGAGGTCGCTCCGCTCGCGCGCCTCGCGCCGGCCGTCGGCGTCGTGCGCGCCGGCCACCTCGCCCAGGTGCGAGCGCTTCCACACCGAGAGGCCGGTCTCCGGGTCCTGGATGTCGCGCGCGACCTCGGAGATCAGCCGAGAGAGCGAGGGCGCGCCGCTCATGCCGAGTCGTCCTCGCCCGTTGCCATCGGTATTGAGATAGGCCACCGCGTTATGGGCCAGCGAGTCCGCGTGGGTCTCGGCCCACTCGGTCGAGCCCAGCAGCATGGGCTCCTCGCCGTCCCACAAGGCAAGGATGATGGTGCGCCGCGGGCGCCAGCCCTGCTTGAGCAGGGTGCCGTACGCGCGGGCCTCCTCCAGCACCGCGATCGCGCCGGAGATGGGGTCCTCGGCGCCATTGACCCAGCCGTCGTGGTGATTGCCTCGCACCACCCACTCGTCCGGCCGCTCGGCGCCTGGAATGCGCGCGATCACATCGTACGCCGGCACCATCCGCCAGTTGAACTGGAGGCGGAGGTGCACCTTCGCGGGGCCGGGCCCCACGTGGTAGGTGATCGGCAGCCCGCCCGCCCAGCCGGCCGGCGCGGCGCGCCCGCCGATGGCGGCGAGCAGCGGCTGCGCATCGGCCGCGGAGAGCGGCTGCACCGGAATCTTGGGTATCACCTTGGCCTCGCTCCGGTCGAGCCGCTTCGCGTCGGCGGTGGCGCCGACGCCCGGCGTGAGCGGATCGCCCGAGTAGAGTGGCATGTCCAGCACGCTCCCGCGCTGTACGCCCTCGAGTGGACGGAAGGGGCCCTGCGGATACACGTCGCCGGCATGGTAGCCGTCGTCCTCGGGGTCGGAGTAGATGAGGCAACCCACCGCGCCGTGCTCCGCCGCCACCTTCGGCTTGATGCCTCTCCACGACCGGCCGTACTTGGCGATGACGATCGCCCCCTTGACCGAGACGCCGAGCCGCTCGAGCCGGACGTAGTCCTCCGGCAGTCCGTAGTTGACGAACACCAGCGGCGCGGTCACGTCGCCGTCCGGTGAATAGGCGTTGTAGGTGGGGAGCTGCTCGGACTGCTGCGAAGAAGTGGGGTCCTGCTTGACCGCGGGCTCCTGGAGGCGCGCCTTGAAGCGGGCCGGCGCAACCAGCTCCACCACCCGCTCGCGCGGGGTGGGGAAGAGCACCGTGAAGGTCTCGATGTGCGCGTCGAGGCCCCAGCCGCGCAGGCGCCCGAGCAGCCAGGCGGCATTGGCGCTGTCTCGCGGAGAGCTCAGGTGGTGCGGCCGCGCCGAGAGGTAGCGCATGTACTCGCGCAGGGAATCCGGGTTGGGTACGGTGGCGAACTTCCGCTCCCACTCACGCTCCGCGCGGGCGGACGCCGCGGTGAATCCCCGGATCGGTGCGTCGTCGGATCGGCCCAGCGGAGCCAGCATCAAGGCCACCACCAGGAGGGGGCGAGCAGACATCATGTAGTCCTCGAAGTGAACGAAGGAACTTACAATAATACAACAACTTGCATCGTAAGTGTGCGACGGATCACCGCACCACGCGCCCCGAATGCCACCTTAGGTGGCAGATATACGTTCACGCTAAACGACCCCGGGGAGACGAGATGCGACGTACGACCGCGCTCGGGTGGACCGCAATGCTCATCGCTCTGGGTGCCTGCGGCGGCGGCGACAACCTGCTGCTGCCTGGGTCCGGCGCGCCGGCCACCGTCACGATCGTCCAGGGCGACGGACAGAACGGTCGCGTGGGGCAGGCGCTGCCGCAGCCGCTGGTGGCCGAGGTGCTCGACGCGAGCGGTCGTCCCATCGAAGGCGCCACCGTCGTGTTCGCGCTGACCGATCCCGCGCCCGACGCCTCGATCGCGCCCGACACCGCCACGACGAACGCCGACGGCCAGGCCTCCGCCAACGTCGTGCTGGGGACGCGTCCCGGTAGCCAGGCGGGGCAGGTCCGCGCGCTCGGCGGGTCGCCGAGCGCCACGGTGAATTTCACACTGAACGCGCTGCCCGAGAATGCCAACGGCATCGCGGCGGTGAGCGGCCAGGACCAGACCGCACCGGTCGGGAGCATGCTGCCCGCCCCGCTCGTGGTGCAGGTGACGGACCCGTTCGGCAATCCGATCGCCGATGTCACCGTCGCCTGGACGGTGGACGGGGGCGGCGCGGTCAGCGCGGCAAGCACGACGACCGGGTCCGATGGCACGACCTCGGTCCAGCGTACGCTCGGCGCCACCGCCGGCGCGCAGCACACGTTCGCCACCGTGGACGGGCTCGTGGGCTCACCCGTCACTTTCACCGCTACCGCGACCGCGGGCGCGGCCTCCGGCGTCACCATCGTCTCGGGTGACGGCCAGACCGGCCCGGTGAGCACCGAGCTGCCGAACGATCTCGTGGTGGAGGTGCGCGACGCGGGCGGCAACGCGGTGCCCTCGGTGGCGGTGGCCTGGGTCGTGGGCACCGGCGGCGGCAGCGTCACGCCGACGACGTCGGTGACCGATGCCAACGGACGCGCCAGCGCGGCCTGGACCCTCGGGCCGAGCCCCGGCTCGAACACGTTGAGCGCCGTGGTGTCCGGCATCGGTGTCGTGCAGTTCAGCGCGACCGCGACGGCCGGCGCGGCGGCGCGGCTCCGGATCCAGACCCAGCCGTCGGCGACGGCGGTGAGCGGGGTTCCGCTCGCGCAGCAACCGGTGATTCAGCTGCTCGACGCGCAGGGTAACGAATCCAAGCAGAGCGGCGTGACGGTTCAGGTCGCCATCGCGGCGGGCGGCGGCACGCTCGCCGGCACCACGAGCGTGCAGACCGACGCCGACGGCCGCGCGGCCTTCAGCGGGCTCACGCTCTCCGGCTCGGCGGGTAACCGCACGCTCCGCTTCTCGGCCACCGGGTTCGCATCGGTCACGAGCCAGGCGATCAGCCTGGGCGCGGCGCCCACGACCACGACGATCACCTCCGACTCGCCCGATCCGTCGACGACCGGCCAGGACGTCACGGTCCAGTTCACCGTCGCGTCGCCCGCGGGCACGCCGACCGGCAGCGTGACGGTGCAGGACGATGGTGACAGCTGCTCGGGCACGCTGTCTGGCGGCCAGGGGAGCTGCGTGATCAAGCTCAGCAACACCGGGAACCGCACGCTCACGGCGAGCTACGGCGGCACCGAGGGCTTCGCGGCGAGCAGTACGACGGTACCGCACACGGTCACCGCGCCGGCCCAGCCGGTGCTGGCCATCACGACGCAGCCCGCGTCGAGCGCGACGGCGGGTCAGGCGCTGAGTCAGCAGCCCGTGATCCAGCTTCGAGGCGGCGATGGCAGCGATCTCGCGACGGCCGGCGTGGCCGTGTCCGCGGCGATCGCGACTGGCGGCGGCACGCTGAGCGGCACCACCACCGTCAACACCGACGCGCAGGGGCGGGCCACGTTCACCGATCTCGTCATCAGCGGCGACCCGGGAACCCGCACCCTGGTGTTCACCGCACCGGGCTACCAGAGCGCCACCTCGGGGAACATCGACGTGCAGGCGGCGCCTCCGCCGCCGCCCAGCGCGTCGCAGTCGAGCGTCACGGTGGCTCCCGATACCGTGCTCGTGGGCGCGACGAGCACCATCACCGTCACCGTGCGCGACGCGTCGGGGACGGCGCTCGCCGGCGTGAGCGTGACGGCCGACGCGACGGGCAGCGGCAACACCATCACGGGGAGCCCCGGCACCACCGGGGCCGACGGGGTCGTGACGTTTACGATCAGCTCTACCACGGCGGAGGCCAAGACGATCACCGCTACCGCCGAGAGCGTGGCGCTGGGCACCCCGCAGACCCTCACCGTGGAGGCGCCCCCGCCGGCCAGCGGACTCCGCGGAAGCTGAGTCGAGCCTTTGCCTTGCCTCGTCGGGCGGGGGCGTATAGAATCCCGCTCCCGAGTGCCGGGCGATTAGCTCAGCTGGTTAGAGCGCGCGCCTCACATGCGCGAGGTCGGGGGTTCAAGTCCCTCATCGCCCATTCCCCGGATCGGTCGGCCGTCCCCCTCGTCCGCCCCGTCATCCATAGGCCAGTTGGACCCTTGCCCGCCGCCGGTTTCGGCGGAGATTTGTTCGTCGCCCTCGGGAGGGGCCTGGTAGACTCGCATACAGGGAGTGCATGGCGTACACCTTGTCGTCTCCACCGGTTACCGATCTCGTTGCCTTTGCCGCCGGTGCGGGACATCCTGACTTCCCCTGCCTGTCCCGGACGCACGCGCCGTCGAGCTGCGTGCCGTGCGCCGACTTCTCGCCCTGGCTAGCCGAGCGGATCCGGCAGGGGGACGCCGAGGCGGTCGGAGAGTATCTGTGGCGGCTCCGCGAGGCCAATCCCGGTCTCGGTGAGCCGCTCGATCGTTTGCGGCAGCACTACAACGCGCTCGCGGCCCGCATCCTGGCCGCGCCGCTCGAGCGGCATCTGGTGGGCGGCGACGCCCAGGCCTACCTCGACCTCCGCGTCGCGCTGGTGCTGCTGGCGGTGCACGAAGGCTTCTCCGGCTTCATCATGACGGGCGAGGCGCCGGACTTCCTGGCCGCGGTGATGGCTCCCCACGCGCTCCAGCTGCTGCATGCCGAGCGCCTGGTCCAGGCGCGGAACGAGTTCGTGCGGGAGATGGGCCGCGAGATGAGCTACTGGGCCGCATGGCCGATGCTCACGCCCGACGGCCTGCCGCCACTCACTGGGCCGGACGATCCGGCGCTTCGCCGGCTGCAGGACGCGCTGCTCGGGCTCCCGCTCGGTGCCCGGGCGCACGCGGTGGACTCGATCCGTCACCTGAGCGCCCATCCGCACGTCCCCAAGACTCTCGCGAGCCTGAGCCGCTACGAGACCCGCAAGCGGGGCCTCGAGGTAGCGGAGTCGTCGCGGCTGATTCTCGAGAGCGGCATCGCCGAGCCGTCGGCCGACATCGGCGCCTGGCTGGCCACCTGGACCCGACGCGACCTGCTGGGCTTCCTGGCGCAGTTCGGCGTCGGCGCGCGGAACTCGTGGGGCAAGGAACGGCTCGCGGAGGTGGCGCGAACGGAGTGCGCCGAGCAGCTGCGGCAGCGCATGGCCGAGGCCGGTGTGATCGAGCTGGCCGATCAGCACCTCGAGGCGGCCAGGTTGCTGCGCCAGCACGTCGAGGCGGCGCGGGAGACCTGGCGCGTGTGGCTGGCGTTCGGGACGGGGCTGG
>DATEJD010000368.1:0-7084 GCA_035278325.1 Gemmatimonadales bacterium
CCGACGGGTCGTTCTCGCGAGGGAGCGACAGGACCCGGTCCAGCCCGCTCAGGCGCTCGATGGCCGCGGCGTTGGTACCGGTGCTCTCGTCGGGAGTCTCGGGGGCGGTGAAGACGACGCCGGCGAGGTCGATGCCCGCGAGCTCGAGCGCGCTCAGCGTGAGCTGGGTGTGGTTGATGGTGCCCAGCCGGTCCGCGGCCACGACGAGTGCGGCCGCGCCGAGTGAGCGCGCCAGATCCACCACGGTCCACTCCCACGTGATGGGCGACAGCACTCCGCCCGCGCCTTCCACCAGCAGCACCTCGGCGCCCTGGCTCAGGCCTTCGATCTGGAGCACCAGCGCGTCGAGGTCGATGGCGTCGCCTGCTCGCTCCGCCGCCAGCGCTGGCGCCACCGGGTCGGCAAACCGGAACAGCGCCGCACGCGGCTCCGCCTGGCCGGTGGCCGCGGCCAGCAGCGCGCCGTCCTCGAGATGGGAGCCGGCCGAGTCGCAGCCGGTCTCCACCGGCTTCACCGCGAGGACGCGACGGCCCGCCGCGACCAGCGCGTGCGACAGCGCACGGCCGACCCAGGTCTTGCCGACGCCCGTGTCCGTGCCTGTGATGAGCAGCGAGATCATCCGACGACCATGTCCGTTCCGGTGATGAGCAGCACGTTCATCCGCACGCCTCCGGAATCGCCGCGCGAAGGGCCTCGGCCACCCGTTCGATTTCCTGGTCCGTGATGGTGAGCGGCGGCATCACCACGATCACGTCGCCCAGCGGCCGGAGAAACACGCCGTGGCGCCGCGCGGCGCGGCACACCCGCATGCCGCGTCGCTCCGCGGCGGGGAAGGGGGCCCGGGTGGCGCGGTCGGCCACCAGCTCGATCCCCGCCGCCAACCCATACTGGCGAATGTCGCCCACCCAGGCCAGCCCCTCGAGCGTGGACAGCGCCAGGCGGAGCCGCTCGATCGTCGCCGGCAGCCGGTCGAGAATCCGGTCGTGCTCGAAGATGTCGAGCGTGGCGTGCGCGGCGGCCGCCGCGAGCTGGTTGCCGGTGTAGGTGTGCCCGTGGAAAAAGGTCCGGCCATCGGCCGGCGGCCCCAGGAACGCCTCGAAGATCCGCTCGGTGGTGAGCGTGGCCGCCATCGGCAGGTAGCCTCCGGTCAGGCCCTTGGCGAGGCAGAGAAAGTCCGGCTCCACGCCCTCGCGCTCGGCCGCGAACATGCGGCCGGACCGGCCGAACCCGGTGGCCACCTCGTCCAGGATCAGCAGGGTCCCGGTTTCCCGGGTCACCTCCCGCACGCGGCGAACGAACCCCGCGGGCTGCGCGATCATGCCCGCGGCACCCTGGATGCCCGGCTCGAGCACCACGGCCGCCAGCCGGTCGGCGTTGGCCCGGACCAGCCGCTCCAGCTCCGCGATGCACCACTCGCCGTAGCCCTGGGCGCCGTGCCCCGGCGCGGGACGGTAGGTGTAGGGCGACGGCGTCTGGATGGTCGGGAACAACAGCTGGCGATAGCGCTGATGGAACAGCTCGATGCCGCCGAGCGACACCGAGCCGATGGTGTCGCCATGGTAGGCGTTAGCCAGCGTCAGGAAGGCGGTCCGTTGGCGGTCACGCCCACCGTTGGCCTGCTGCCAGTACTGATAGGCCATCTTGGTGGCAACCTCGACCGCGGTGGATCCGTCGTCCGAGAAGAACGCGCGGGTGAGGCCCGCCGGCGCCAGGCCGACAAGGCGTCGGGCGAGCGTGACGGCCGGGGCGCTCGCGTTGCCGAGGAAGGTCGAGTGCGCGATGCGGTCGAGCTGGGAGCGGATGGCGGCGTCGATCTCCGGCCGCCGATGGCCGAACAGGTTACACCAGAGCGACGCGACGGCGTCGAGATAGCGCGATCCGTCGGCATCCACCAGATAGTGGCCCTCGCCGGCCACCACCATGAGCGGATCCTCGGATCGGTAGACGCTGTGGGGCGTGAACGGGTGCCACACGTGCGCGTCGTCCCACGCCACCAGCTCAGCGCGCGTCGGCTCCCGCGCCGGTGGGGTCAACGCGCCGCGGCCCGGCTGCTCGTCCCCTCGGCGTCGATCACCGTGTTCGCCGCCCCCGCGACGCGCCGGCCCAGCTGCAGGCCGGCGGAGTTGTCGAATGGGAAGTGGACGCCGGCCCAGACCCGCGAGTCGACCGCCTCCGCGGCAAGGCTGTCGAGACGCTTCTGCTCGCCGGGAAGGAGGTGGCCCAGCACCGCCGCGCCTGCCGCGAACAGCGTCGCGTGGGCCGAGGGATAGGAGGGGAAGTCGGGCAATGGGACCGACAGATCGAGTCGCGGGTCTGTCTGGGACGGGCGGGGATACCAGTACGTGAGCTTGGCATCCCAGCAGGCGATGGTGGCGTCGGACAGCGTCATGTTGAGGTACATGAGCGCCCGCGCCGCGTCGACCTCCGGCAGCTTGCGGCGGAGGATGGTCTCGCCCGCGATCTCGCTCCAGAGCGTGGCCGCGTTCCGGGCCCACCGCCAGGTCATGATGGTCTGCTCGCGGGTGCGGGTGCCGGTGGCGCTGCGCACCACGGCCAGGCCGGCGCGGAAGCCGGGCGAATCGCGCTCGGGCGGCGGCGCCGGACGAAACTGATCACGCCGCTCGAGAAACCAGGGCTTGAGGCCGATGGAGATGGCGAGCGCCGGACTCCGCCCTTCGCCGCGCCAGCGGAACGGCCCGGTGGGCACCGTGCCGCGCCAGGGCGTTGCCCGAAGCTCGGCCGTGGCATCCTTGACCCAGCGTGCCGCGGCTCGCTGTCCCGCGAGCTCGCCGTTCCGCACCCCCGCCGGAGACAGCCCCTCCTGCTTGAGCGAGGCGATCTCGGCCGCGCGCCGGCGCGTGATCCAGGCGACGTCGCGCGGGAACACGGTGCGGAGCACCGATGCCGCGGCCACGATCGCCGCGAGCTCGGCCTCGCGCGGATCCTGGCCGGCGCGCAGCGCGTCGTACTGCGCGCCGGCCACGAGGGCGTAGACGCGCGTGTTGTTGTTGCCATCGTAGAAGGTCGGCTGGGCCGGCCGGCTCCCGCGTGCCGCGATCGCGCGCTCGATCAGGGCGCGCGAGGCGACCTGCCACCTGAGCACGGGCCCGGCGTGCGCGAACACGGAGTCGGTGGGGAGCGTGTCCGCCGCCGCCTGCGCGCGGGTTTCGGATGGCGTCGCGAGCGTCAGTCCGGACGCCGTGAGGAGCGTGACGAGGGCGGGGCAGACCCGAACCGTCATCCTGAGCCAAGCGAAGGAGCCATGACGCGGCTTCGGCTCCTTCGCTTCGCTCAGGACGACGGCTCCGGTCGACCTACGCTTCAACCAGCTGCGCGACGTGAAATCCAGCATCGGCAATCATCCGAAGGTCAGCCTCGTATCCCTGCCCCGGCGTGGTCAGATATCCGTTGCAGAAGATCGAGTTCGCGGGATATAGGGCGAGCGCCTGGAGCTGCCGGAGGTTGACCTCGCGGCCCCCCGCCACGCGGATGTCGCGGGTGGGGTTCACGAATCGCATCATCGCCAGCGCGCGGAGACACTCGTGCGGCGTGAGGCGCGGCTGCTCGCCGAGCGGCGTGCCCGGCCGGGGATCGAGGAAGTTGACGGGAATCGATTCCACCTCGAGGGCCCTGAGCTCGAGCGCGAGCGCGACCCGGTCCTCCTCGGTCTCGCCCATGCCCATGATGCCGCCGCAGCACGCCTCCATCCCGGCGGCGCGGGCTCGCTCGACGGTGCGGACGCGATCGTCGAACCCGTGCGTGGTGCAGACCTCGGGAAAGAAGCGGCGGGAGGCCTCGAGGTTGTGGTTGAAGCGATCGACCCCCGCGGCAGCGAGCTGCTCGGCCTGACCCTCGCGGAGCAGCCCGAGCGACGTGCAGATGCGGATGTTCACCTCGGCCTTGATGCGCCGGACTGCCTCGCACACCACGTCGAGCTCGCGCGGCGACGGGCCCCGCGTGCTGGTCACCATGCAATACTTGACCGCGCCCATCCGGGCCGCCTCGCGGGCGCCCTCCACCAGCTCCTCGACGCTCTGCATCTGGTATCGCGGGGCGTCCGTGTGGAACGCCACCGACTGGCTGCAGAACGCGCAGTTCTCCGGGCACAGCCCGCTCTTGGCATTCCGGAGCACGTGAATCCGGACGTCGCGGCCGTGATAGCGCTCGCGCAGGCGGAAGGCCGCGTGCAGCAGGGGAAGCAGGTCGTCGTCGGCGGAGCGGAGTACGGCCAGGGCCTCGTCGACGGTGACCTCGTGCCCGGCGAGGGTCCGCTCGGCGAGGGCGTTCCAGTTCATGGGGGTGCGTCTTTCAGCGTGGTTTGGGGGGACGCGGCCGCTGTCTTTGAAGGTCCTCATCCCAAGCGAAGCGAGGGACCTTGCCGGCAGCTACGGCCCGGCCGGATGCATCAGCAGGATCTTCTGTATCGTCCGGACCCGCTCCGCGAACTCGAGCGGCGACAGGTCGTACACCTCGTCATCGGCGCCTACCAGCGCGGCCATGGCGCCGCCGGCATCGCCGCCGCCGAGCTGCACTTCGGATTTCCGGATGAGCCGGAGCTCCCGGATGTGCGCCACCGGCACGCCGAGCACGCTGTCCGACTGGCGGACGAACAGCGAATCGCCGTCGAGGCGTACCAGCCGAATGTCCCAGACGTACTGATCGTTGTCCAGGCTGATCTGCCAGCGGTCGTCCTGCGCGGCGAGCGGTCGGGCGAAGGCCGTGGCGGCCACCAGGATGGCGCCCATTCTCAGCAGAGTCGCGTGCATCGGTGTGAGGAATATGGCGGAAAGCCGGAAGGACGGAAAGGCGGAAAGACGAGGGAGTCACCCTGAGCGAAGCGAAGGGGCCATGCGTTGAGGCATGCCCCCCCTCACTTCGTTCGGGGTGACTCCATCGTCTTTCCGTCCTTCCGTCCTCGCTATTCCTCCTCGCCCTCCCCCTCTCGCCCGCCTGCGGCAAACGCGGCCTGATTGAGCCCGCCCTCGGCCAGGGCGGTCAGCTTCTGGTCGGCGGACTCCTCCTCCTCCAGCGTCTGATTGAGCAGGCGGTCGGCCTCGCCCAGGCCGAGTAGCTGGGCATAGGTTCGGAGGCAGCCGTAGGCCGCGATCTCGTAATGCTCTACCCGTTGGGCGGCCGCGATCAGCGCCGCGTCGATCACCTCGGGCGCGCCCTCGTCCTCCAGGATCTCCTTCCCTTCCTCCAGCAGCCCTTGCATGCCTTTGCAGGTCTTGCCCCGCGGTGTGTGGCCAAGCGACTTGAAAATGCGCTCGAGCCGCTCGACCTGGCCTTCGGTCTCGCGGAGGTGGGTGGTGAATGCCTGCTCCAGCTCCGGGGCCTCCGCGGCCTTCGCCATCCGGGGGAGCGCGCGCACGATCTGCTTTTCCGCGTTGTAGATGTCCTTGAGCTCGTTCAGGAACAGGTCCTGTAATGATTCGAGTGGCATGGTGCTGGCTCCCTGCTTCGGAAATGCCCGGGTCGGGCTGCCTGGCGGCAACGGCTGACGGGTGCCCCGATCTCCCCGGGGCGGGTACGCAGGCCAAGGATGAGCCCGCGGCGTTCGGCCGGCTGTGACGGCGGTCGCTCTCGTTCCCGATCCGCCGCCTAGGTAGATTCCCGGCGGCACCTCCGAAGTCAGTCCAGGGCTGGGAGCAGCATCTGGGAGCAGCATATGGTACGCAAGACGCGCGAGCAGGTCTGGCGGGAGCTGGATGCGATCGGCGAGGACGAGGTGCGCCGCCGGCTGGCCGCGAAGCCCACGGAAGTCGAGGAGCCCGGCCTCATCCGGGAGTGGCTGGAGCAGCGCGACCGGGTCAATGCGGCCCTGGCGGATACTTCGCGCGAGGTGTCGGCCCGGCAGAAGGGTCTGTCCAGGAACGTCAAGCGCGCCCTCGGTTCGGCCGCGCTCATCGGCGTGGCCGCCATCGCGCTGGGCTTCCTCCTGGCCCGCCGGAAGCGGTGAACGGCAGTGAACCGGCCCGGCATCCGTCAGGCGCTGCTCAAGCCCGAGTTCGCCCACCTCTATCCCGGAATCGCGGCGAATGAATGGCTGCCGGCGGCGGTGGTTACCGACCAGGTGCTGGCGCTCAAGCTCCGCGGCAAGGACCGGGTCCCGCTGACCCGCGACCGCGCGCTGGATGACCGGCACTTCGAGTTCCGGGGCGTGCCGTCATCGGCGCAGGCGGACGCGATCCGGCAGGCTCGGCAAGAGGAGCGGTTGGAAGAGCGGCGCCGGAGGACGGACGAGCAGTAGGTCGCCACTCGGCGGTCGATCAGAATCCTACCTGTTGGCCCTCATCCCGCTGGGCAGTACACGGCCAAATGCGTGCGCCTGTTCACGCCGATACCCCCGCCGCAGCGACAGACGGCCACGTGAAGCGACCCTGCGAACGACGAAATCGCGCGCCAAAATAGCTATTGACAGCCCAGGGCCCGCTTCCTAGGGTATGGCCCCCATACGTTGTTCGCGGTGGTTGCGTGTGGGATCGAGTCCTTAGACGCCCTCGCTGGCAATACCAGGGCAAGCGCCGGATGTATTGTCGGCAGGGGCGGGCGGTGTGACGGGCGTGAGGCAATGGGACACGTTCGTGGAGGTGTCCGCAGCGCACGGCTTGGGATGGCCACGGCCGTTGGCGCCTCCGCTTGAAGACAACGACGCACGCTGATGGTCTGAATCCGAAGCGCGTGAGGCACCGGAGCGGTGCCCACGCGCTTTCTGACTTAGGGCCAGATTGACGGCAGTCACGATCACGGACGTGAGCAGCGAAGCGTTCGCGCCCAGAAGCAGGAGGTACGTCATGTTTGGAACCGCGATGCCCGGCGCAGGCTACGGCTACGGGGCTCAGCAAGTCGGCCCGCAGTCCTACTATGGGGGCTTCCACCCGCAACCTGGCTCGACGACCGGACCTTCGATCGGCATGCCCTTCGGTCAGTCACAAGGCGGTGGACAGGCGCCGCTCGCCGGACCGACCGGAGTGCCCGGATTCGGCTACGGAACTCAACAGCCAGGCTTCGGCTACGGAGCTCAACAACCCGGCTTCGGCTACGGAGCTCAACAACCCGGCTTCGGCTATGGAGCTCAACAGCC
>DATEJD010000369.1:0-4236 GCA_035278325.1 Gemmatimonadales bacterium
TGGCGAACTGGGGATAGAACACGCCGAAGGTGAGCGCGAGCGCGCTCACGGCCATCGTGTAGAGCACGATCGTGATCAGGCTGACGCCCATCATGAACGCGCTCACCTCGAGCAGGCTGTTGGTGAGGATGGTGATGCCCACCGCGAGCAGCAGCAGCGGCACGGTCCCCATCCAGTACTTGCTCCACAGCATGCTGCGAGGATCGAGCGGGCTCGAGCGGAGCAGCCACATCTGCCGGCCCTCGAGGGAGATGCCGGGGAAGATGAACCGGGCCGCCACCGCCGACAGCACGAAGCCACCGAGGCCCAGATTCAGAAACGAGATGATGGTGACCAGGGCGAACGGAATGCGCTCCCCCGAATGAATGGGCAGCGACTTGATGTTGAAGATGTAGATCGCCACCAGCACCACCAGCAGGATGAGCTGGCTCCACTGGGTGTTGTCCCGGAAGAACAGCCGCATGTCCTTGAACAGGAACTCGCGCTTCTGCGGCGGAAGCCAGCCGAGCAGCCGGGCGGCGGGGCCACGGAGGGGCCGGCGCACCTTCCGGGCGGCGCCTTCCTGGGCCTTGGAATAGCCGGCCAGGAAGAGCCCCCGGTGCACCACCGCACCCAATCCGAGGGTGACCGCGCCGACGGCCCACAACTTCACGATCGGCCAGGGGTCCGCCACCTGCGTGAGCCAGTTCATGAGCATCTCGGCCGACCACTCGCTCGGCAGCCACGGGCTGGTCGGCGCCTTCAACACCCGCAGATAGTCGAGGAAGCTCTGGAAGCCCTCCGGCCGCGCCAGCTGCTCGGGTCGGATGAAGCGGAACACGAGCACCAGCACCGCCACGCCGCCGAGGCCGATCAGGCCGAGGAGCTCGCGCGTGCGGCGGGCAGGGAAGACGTTCACCAGCAGGACGGTGAAGATCGTCCCCGCCACCGCCGGCATGACGAGATAGGGCACGAGGGCGGCGACCGCCACCAGCGGAAACAGCGGGCCACCGTCGAAGACGATGCCGTAGGCGGTGAGGATGGGAAGCGCGAGCAGCGCCACCATCCACGACGAGTGGACCATCGTCTCGGTCAGCTTGGCCAGATAGAGCCGGACCCAGCCGATGGGCGCGCCGACCAGCAGGTCCAGATCGCGAGCCAGGAAGAAGGTCGAGAGCGCCGTGATGACGTTCGACAACAGCAGGATGGAGAGAAAGGCCAGCAGGATGACGCTGAGCATCTTGCCCGCCAGCAGGCTCCCGAGATCGGGCACGTCGCGGATGTAGCGGAGCACCCGGTGCGCGATGCCGAAGACGGCGGACCAGAACCCGATCCCGGTGACGGCGAGGAGCAGCACCTTGGCCCACGAGCCCCGGTGCTCGTGCCGCACACGCACCACCACGCCCCGCCGCTTGGGCGTGAGCACGGTCCACACGCTGGGCTGGGAACGGGCGATGTCGATCACGCGTCCAGCACGGTGTCGAGGCGCTGCGCGTGGTGGCCGCCGGTGAGCTTGAGGAAGAGATCCTCGAGGCTCATGCCCTCCGAGGAGGTCTGCTGGCGCAGCTCGGCCATGGTGCCCTGGGCCGCGATCGTGCCGCGGTGCACGATCGCGATGCGGTCGCACATGACCTCGGCGATCTCCATCGTGTGCGTGCTCATGAGCACCGTGCCGCCGCGGCTCACGAATTCGCGGAACAGGTCCTTGAGCAGTCGGGCGCTCTTGGGGTCGAGTCCCACCATCGGCTCGTCCACGACGATGACCTCCGGCCGGTGCACCAGGGCGCTCGCAATGATGAGCTTCTGGCGCATCCCGTGGCTGTAGGTCTCGGTGAGCTCGCCCTTCCAGGGCGCCAGCTCGAACATGCCCAGCAGCTCGTCGATCCGGCGCTCGACCACCGGCCCCTGCATGCCGTAGAGCGCGGCGGCGAAGCGGAGGAACTCGCCGCCGGTGAGCTTGTCGTAGACGAACGGCCGGTCGGGGATGTAGCCCAGGCGCGCCTTGGCCTCGAGCGGGCGGGCCTGGATGTCGATGCCGCCGACGGTCACGGTGCCGCTGGTGGGCCGGAGAATCCCGGCGATCATCCGGATCGAGGTGGTCTTGCCGGCCCCGTTCGGACCAAGGAGCCCGAACAGCTCGCCGGGGGGCACCTCGAGATCGATCCCGTCCACGGCGGTGAATTTGCCGTAGCGCTTGGTGAGTCCCTGCAGCCGAATCACGCCCGCGTCCTCCCCACGATGGCCTCCACCGCTTCCAGTTCCGAAGGTTCGACGACGATGACCAGCTCGAGCCCCGCGTCGCCCCGCTCCGCGAGAGTCTCCACCAGCAGTGTGGCGGCCTCGGCGACGCTGAGTGGACCGCCGTGCACGCCCACCAGCGGGGTGGCAATCCGCCGGAGCTGCCAGTCTTCCGCGCGTTGCCACGCCGAGACCAGCGCCCGCCGGATCCGTTCGGCACCGGCCGCCCCGCGCTCGTCGACTACCACGACGTGCAGCGCGAACCCGGCGGGCAGGTCTCCTCCACCGGTCACGACCGCGGCGCCTGACTCGAGCGGCGTCGCCGTGCGCCGCTGCTCGGTGAACCGCGCACCGCCCGCCTCGTCCAGGCGGGCAGCCGCAGGGCCCACCGGCGCCAGGCCGGCATCGGCCGGACGCACCACGGCGTCGGCCGGCTCCCGGGACAGCTCGCCGACCACGACGCGGATCACGCGCCGGTGAGCTCCCGGGAGCGTTGGTACATCGCGCGGGCCTCGTCGGGGTGCCCCAGCCGGTCATAGACTCGGCCGAGCAGATGGTGGGCCTTTGCGTCGTGCGGATCGAGCTGGACGGCCCGCTCGAGCGCCGTCCGGGCACCGGCCAGATCGCCGGCCTGATTCAGGGCGTCGCCCAGGCAGGTGTGGCTCTGGGCATGGTCCGGCTGGAACTCGACCGCCTGGCGGAAGTGGGTCGAGGCCTCGGTGGCCAGGCCTTTGCGCCAGAGCACCCGGCCCAGCTCCAGGTGCGCCCGGCCATGCGACGGATGCAGCCGCAGGGCCCGCCGGAGATCGGCTTCCGCCTCGTCGAACTGGCGCAGGTGCCACAGGATCTCACCGCGCAGCACGAGGAACTCGGTCTGATCCGGACTCTGGCGGAGCGCGTCGGCCAGCAGAGTGAGAGCGGCCTCCCCTTGCTCCAGCCGGTCCAGAAGCTGCGCCAGGCGCAGCCGGGCATCCACATGGGTCGGCTCCGCCGCGAGCAGCTCGCGGTACAGCGGAACCGCCGCGGCCGGGTGCGGGCCCGCGGCCTGGGTGTCCGCCTGCTCGAGCAACGGCGTGGATGCGGTCATGGAAGCCGCTGAATGCTAAGGTGCTTCCCCCGCCTACCGGAACCCGTTGACCCTCGCGCCCGGCTTCGGGTACCTTTCGGGGCTATGGCTCAGGAATACCTGGTGGTGCGGGGCGCGCGCGAGCACAACCTCAAGAACATCTCCGTCTCGATCCCCCGCAATCGTCTCACCGTCATCACCGGACTGTCCGGCTCGGGCAAGTCGTCGCTCGCCTTCGATACCATCTACGCCGAAGGCCAGCGGCGCTACGTCGAGTCGCTCTCCGCCTACGCGCGCCAGTTCCTCGGCCTGATGGAAAAGCCCGACGTCGATGCCATCGAGGGCCTCTCGCCCGCCATCTCCATCGAGCAGAAGACCAGCGGGCAGAACCCGCGCTCCACCGTCGGCACGGTCACCGAGATCTACGACTACCTCCGCCTGCTGTGGGCGCGGGTCGGGATTCCGCACTGCCCCAACGACGGCACCCCCGTCACGCGGCAAAGCGCGTCGCAGATCACGGATGCGGTGCTCGCGTGGCCCGAAGAGACCCGCATCGAGGTGCTCGCGCCCATCGTGCGGGGCCGCAAGGGCGAGTTCCGCGATCTGCTGGAGGACGTGCGGAAGCGCGGCTTCGTCCGGGTCCGGGTTGACGGCGAGACCTACGACCTGAGCGCGGTGCCGGCGCTCAATCGCCGCCAGAACCACGACATCGCCGTCGTGGTGGACCGGCTGGTGGTGCGCGCGGCCGACCGGTCGCGCCTCAACGACTCGATCGAGACGGCGCTCAAGACGACCGACGGCATCGTCGAGGTGGTGCGGCACGGCCGCTCGCCCGCCGACCGCGAGTCGGTCGTATTCTCGGAGCGGTTCGCCTGTCCCGTGTGCGGACTGTCGCTGCCGGAGCTCGAGCCGCGCCAGTTCTCCTTCAACTCGCCGTTCGGCGCCTGTCCCGA
>DATEJD010000370.1:0-9148 GCA_035278325.1 Gemmatimonadales bacterium
GCATTGACCGTAGGTCCATCGTCATAGGCTGACGCCGGCCAGCTCCCAACAGGGGCCGACCGGCGCCATCGGGTCGTGCACGCTCGGCGCCCCACTTGAACGGGAGGAACGTTACATCCCCATGTCGTCTATCGCCCGGTCGGTTCCCGCCACCGCCCCCGACACCGCGCACCCGGTCGCCGCGCCGCCGCCCGCCGGCCAGCGCATGAACATCGTGATCGTGGGCCACGTCGATCACGGAAAGAGCACGGTCATCGGCCGGCTCCTGGCCGACACCCACTCCCTGCCCGAGGGCAAGCTCGAGCAGGTCCGGGCCCAGTGCGAGCTCAACTCCAAGCCGTTCGAGTACGCCTTCCTGCTGGACGCGCTCAAGGACGAGCAGGCGCAGGGGATCACCATCGACGCCGCGCGGGTGTTCTTCAAGAGCAGCCTGCGGCCCTATCTCATCCTCGATGCGCCGGGCCATATCGAGTTCCTCAAGAACATGATCACCGGCGCGGCGCGCGCTGAAGCGGCGCTGCTGGTCATCGATGCCGCCGAAGGCGTCCAGGAGAACTCGCGACGCCACGGCTACATGGTGTCGCTGCTCGGCATCCGGCAGCTGGCGGTGCTGGTCAACAAGATGGACCTGGTCGATTGGGACCAGGCGGTGTTCGAGCGTATTCGCCGGGAGTACACGGCCTTTCTGGATCAGGTCGGCATCCGGCCGGCGGCGTTCATTCCGGTTTCGGGCCGGAGCGGCGATAACATCGCGGACCGGTCGTCCCACCTGGACTGGTACCAGGGGCCCACGGTCCTCGAGGCCCTGGACGCGTTTCACAGCGAGCCCGCGCCCGTCGACCAACCGTTCCGGATGCCCGTGCAGGACGTCTACAAGTTTACCAAGCAGGGCGACGACCGGCGGATCGTGGCCGGCACCATCGACTCCGGTTCGGTCAAGGTGGGCGACCCGGTGATCTTCTATCCCTCCGGCAAGAAGAGCCGGGTGAAGAGCATCGAGGCGTTCAATCGGCCCGCGACCGCACGCGCCGAGGCCGGCTACGCGGTGGGGTTCACGCTGAACGAGCAGATCTACATCACCCGCGGTGAGGTCGCGACGCTCGAGAGCGAGCCCCGGCCCAAGGTCACCACCCGCCTCCGCGTGAGCCTGTTCTGGCTCGGGCGCGATCCCATGATCAAGCGGAAGGAATATCTGCTCAAGCTGGGCACGGCCCGGGTAACGGCGCGGGTCGAGGACATCCTCCGCGTTATGGACGCTTCGACCCTCGGCAGCACCGACCAGCGCGCCGCGATCCAGCGGCACGACGTAGCCGAGTGCGTCCTCAAGCTCGACCGGGCGATCGCGTGCGATCTGGCGGAGGACATCCCCGCCACCAGCCGCTTCGTCATCGTCGACGACTTCGAGATCCGGGGCGGCGGCATCGTGCGCGAGGCGCTTTCCGACCGGCAAGCGTCGGTCCGCGACCAGGTGCTGCTCCGGAACTACAAGTGGGAGCCCAGTGTCATCCAGCCCGAGCGGCGGGCGGAGAAGTACAATCAGAAGGCGGCGCTGATCCTGGTGACCGGCGAGCACGAGACCGACCGCAAGGGCGTCGCCAAAGCGATCGAGAGCAAGCTGTTCGAGGACGGCAAGGTGGTCTACTTCGTCGGCATCGGCAGCGTGCTCTACGGCGTCGACGCCGACATCGCGCGAAAGCCCGAGAACCGGCTCGAGCACATGCGGCGCCTGGCCGAGGTGGCGAACCTCATGCTGGACGCTGGCATGATCCTGATCGTCGCGGCGGCCGAGTTGACCCAGGAAGACCTCGAGGTCATCAAGACCGCGGTGCAACCGGACTGGATCGAGACCATCTGGGCCGGCGACACCATCACCACCGACCTGTCCGTCGACCTCCAGCTCCCCGGCGGCGCCGTGCCCGAGGCCGTCGACCGCCTCAAGGCGCACCTGCAGGACAAGGGGATCATCTTCCGCCCATGGTGAGCCCCGAGCTGCGCGCGGCGGTCATCGCCCTGGCGCGGGAGGCCGGCCGGGCGACGATGACGTACTACGACGCCCCGGAGCAAGCCGGCGTCCGCGAAAAGGACGACCAGAGCCCGGTGACGCTGGCCGACGAGGTCGCCCACCGCATCCTGGTCGAGGGCCTCCGGCGAATCGATCCGGCGACCCCCGTCGTGTCCGAGGAAGCCGCCGCGGCCGATTTCGAGGCCCGCCGCGGCTGGCGCCGGTTCTGGCTGGTCGATCCGCTCGACGGGACCAAGGAGTTCATCAAGCGGCGGGCCGAGTTCACCGTGAACGTGGGGCTGATCGAGGGCGGTGAGCCGATCTTCGGAGTGGTGCTGGCCCCGGCCCTCGACCTCCTGTACTGGGCGGTCAAGGGCGGCGGGGCCTGGCGGGAGGAGAACGGCGGGGCGCCGGAGCGCATCTATTCATCGGTGCCCGAGCCAGGCGCGCCGCTCACGGTGGTCGAGAGCCTGTCGCATCCTTCGCCCGAGCTCGAGGAGTACCTGAAAACCATTCCGGTGGCGCGCCGGGTCAAGGCGGGGAGCTCGCTCAAGTTCTGCTGGGTGGCCGAGGGCAAGGCCGACATCTACCCGCGCCTGGGCCCCACTATGGAGTGGGACGTGGCGGCCGGCGACTGCGTCTATCGCCAGTCGGGGCGGAGCGGGGAGCGCCCGTCGCCCCTGACCTACAACAAGCCGGACCTCCGGAACCCCAGCTTCGTCATCGGACTGTGAGTGGAACGGGCGCGCCGGCTCCGGTGTTGTGGTTTACCGGGCTGTCGGGATCGGGCAAGAGCACCATTGCGACCCGGGTCCATGAGGCCCTGGTTGGGCGCGGGGTCGAGGTCGAGTACATCGACGGCGACGCGCTGCGCGAGGTGTTTCCCTCGACCGGCTTTACTCGGGCCGAGCGCGAGGAGCATCTCCGGCGCACCGGCTACATGGCGAGCCGGCTCGCGGCGCACGGGGTGACGGTGGTGGCATCATTCGTCTCGCCCTACCGCGCGTCGCGGGACTTCATCCGCCGGCTCTGTCCGGGGTTCGTCGAGATCTACGTCGCCACCCCGCTCGAGGAGTGCGAGCGGCGAGACGTGAAAGGGCTGTACGCGCGCGCCCGACGAGGGGAAATCGCCAACTTCACGGGAATCGACGACCCGTACGAAGCGCCCGAGCGCCCCGAGCTGACCCTCGACACCCGCGTCCTCTCCGTCGACCAGTCGGTCGCCGCGGTATTGGAACACGTTGGAGGCACACAGTGACGGCAGGCACGATGGATCACCTGGACCAGCTGGAGAACCGCAGCGTACACATCCTTCGGGAGGCGTACGCAAACTTCAAGAACCTCGGGATGCTGTGGTCCATCGGGAAGGACAGTACCGTCCTCCTGTGGCTGGCGCGCAAGGCCTTCTTCGGGCACGTGCCGATCCCGCTCATCCACATCGATACGGCGTACAAGATTCCCGAGATGATCGAGTATCGGGACCGGTTGGCCCTCGAGTGGCACCTGACCATGATCTACGGGCAGAACCGGCAGGCGCTCGACGACAAGCAGACCTATCCCGACGGCGCCATCGACCGGATCGCCTGCTGCAAGGCGCTCAAGACCGACGCGCTCAAGCACACCCTGAGCGGGGAATGGCCGCGCTACCGGCTCAACCACGCGAAGCGGGCCTACGAGCTCGACAAGAACACCGAGGCGTTCACCGGGGTCATCGTGGGCGCGCGCGCGGACGAGGAGGGCAGCCGCTCCAAGGAGCGCTACTTCTCGCCCCGGAACGCGCAGTCGCACTGGGACGTGGGCGACCAGCCCCCAGAGTTCTGGAATCAGTTCAAGACCGAGTTCGCGCCGGGCACCCATCTCCGGATTCACCCGCTGCTGGACTGGACCGAGCTCAACATCTGGGAGTACATCAAGCGGGAGAACATTCCGACGGTGTCGCTCTACTACAACCAGGGCGACGGCAAGCGCTACCGCTCGCTGGGCTGCTGGCCCTGCACCCATCCGGTGGAATCCGACGCGCGCAACGTCGACGAGATCATCCAGGAGCTCCAGACCGGCAAGTTCGCCAACATCGCCGAGCGCTCCGGTCGGGCCCAGGACAAGGCCGGCGGCGGCGGGCTGGAAGTGCTCCGGCGCGACGGGTACATGTAAGGCCATGCTCTCCAAGCGCGCCAAGTACGCCATCAAAGCGCTGCTCGCGCTGGCCGAGCACGGCCGCGATGAGCCGGTGCGCATCGCCGACCTCGCGCGGGACGAGCACATCCCCGCCAAGTTCCTCGAGCTCATCCTGCTGGTGCTCAAGCACCAGGGGGTCCTGCAGAGCCGAAAGGGGAAGGGCGGGGGGTACCTCCTCGCCCGCGACCCGAAGGACATCTACCTCGGGCAGATCGTCCGCATGTTCGACGGCCCGCTCGCCCCGGTGCCCTGCGCCAGCCAGACCGCCTATGTGCCCTGCGCCGACTGCCCCAACGAGGCCGTCTGCGGGGTGCATCTCGCGATGAAGGCGGTGCGGGACGCCACGGCCAGGGTACTGGACGGCACCAGCCTGGCGAGCCTGCGGGGACAGGTGGAGCAGGCCTCCGCGTTGACCGCTTCCCACTGACAATTCTTGCAGCCTGGCGATCCCTGCGTGGCACATCATTTGCCTATTTACTCTATCAGATAGATAGACTAGATAGGCTCATGGACCACTACGCGGCCTCCCCGGCAGGCCTCCAAGCCGGACCAGACGACGCCCTGCCGCTGCCCCAGGCCCTCATCCGGGAGCTCCGGCAGGCCCTCCAATCGATCCGCTACGGCGCGATCGAGCTGGTGATCCACGACGGCCGGGTGGTTCAGCTCGAGCGACATGAGAAAGTCCGCTTCGATGTTGAAGTTAGGGAACACAAGCGCCAGTAGGTAACCGTCGCGCGGCACGCCACCCCCGGCACCGCGCTCTGGGACTGACCGGACCGCCGGAAGTCCGCCACTTCGCCGCTCAAGGAGGCAGTCGAATGCGTGCGGTCCGGATATCGGTCAGCGGAATCATCTTGGCGTCGGCAACTGTGGCGATTGCGCCACATGCCGTAGCGCAACAGGAGGGGACCACCCCAGACAGCGCGTCGCTCGAGCGCCGCCTGGATGAGCTCGATCAGCAGATCCGGATCCTCCAGCGGCTCCGGGAGCTCGAAGCCGACAGCATCAAGGCAGCGGCCAAGGACAAGGTCACAGCCACGGCCAGCGCCAAGGACGGCTTCACCATCAAGTCGGCCGACGGCAAGTACGCGGTCCGGTTCAAGGGCCTGGTGCAGACCGATGGGCGGTTCTTTCTGTCCGACAGCGCCGTCCCGGCCACCAACACGTTCTTCCTCCGCCGAGCTCGACCCATCCTCGAGGCCACCATCGGCAAGTACCTCGAGATGCGCCTGATGCCGGACTTCGGCCAGGGCACCACGGTGCTGTTCGACGCCTACACCGACGTGAAGGTCGCGCCGGCGTTCGCGGTCCGGGTCGGCAAGTTCAAGGCGCCGGTGGATCTCGAGCGGCTCCAGTCGGCCAGCGACATCGTCTTCGCCGAGCGGTCGATGGCCACCAACCTCGCGCCCAACCGCGACGTGGGTCTCCAGCTCTCGGGGGACCTGGATAGCGGCCTGGTCGCCTATCAGGTCGGCGTGTTCAACGGCGTGCCTGACCTCGGCAACGGCGACGGCGACGTCAGTGACGCGAAGGACTTCGTCGGGCGGATTTTCCTGCAGCCGTTCAAGACTGGCGCCGCGAAGGGCTTCGGCGTCGGCGTGGCGGGCAGCACCGGCATCGAGCGCGGGACCACCGCGGCCCCGCAGCTCGCGGGGTACCGCACCGCCAGTCAGCAGACGTGGTTCCGCTACATCTCGAGCATCACCACGCCGGCCGGCAACGTGTTTGCCGACGGCCGTCGCCAGCGGCTCGCGCCGCAGGCCTACTTCTACACCGGGCCGCTCGGCCTCCACGGTGAGTACATCAACTCCTGGCAGGCGGTGAGCCGCGCCGGCTTTCCCACCACCAAGCTCAAGCACTCCGCGTGGCAGGCCACCGGGTCCTACTTCCTCACCGGCGAGAAGAACTCCTGGCGCAGCGCCGCGCCCAGAAAGCCGTTCGATCCCAAGGCCGGCACGTTCGGCGCCGTGGAGATCGCCGCGCGATACAGCGAGCTGAGCATCGACGACGCCACGTTCCCGGCCTTCGCCAATCCCGCCAGCACGCCCAGCAAGGCCAAGGCGTGGGCGGTGGGCATCAACTGGTACCTCGCCCGGTCCATCAAGGCCGTGGTCGACTACGAGCACACCACGTTCACCGGCGGCAGCGCTACCGGCGACCGGGAGGCGGAGAACTTCGTCGCCACCCGCCTCCAGTACTCCTTCTGACGACCTCGGGAGAGGCCCAGTGAAGACCACCCGCTTTCTGATCGCCCTGAGCGCCCTCGCGTCGGCCGCTGTTCCCGCCGCCGCGCAGGGAGCGCCCAAGCCCGTCACGCTGCTCAACGTGTCGTACGATCCGACGCGCGAGCTGTACGAGGAGTACAACAAGGCTTTCGCCGACTACTGGAAGGGGAAGACCAGCCAGAGCGTGACCATCCGCCAGTCGCATGGCGGCTCCGGCAAGCAGGCCCGCTCCGTGATCGACGGGCTGGGCGCCGACGTGGTGACGCTCGCGCTGGCGTACGACATCGACCAGATCGCCGACAAGGCCGGCCTGCTGCCCGCCAACTGGCAGTCGCGGCTGCCGGACAACAGCTCGCCCTACACCTCGACCATCGTGCTGCTGGTCCGGAAGGGAAACCCCAAGGGCATCAAGGACTGGGGCGACTTGGCCCGCCCCGGCGTGTCGGTCATCACGCCCAACCCCAAGACCTCGGGCGGGGCCCGCTGGAACTACCTCGCGGCCTGGGCCTGGGCGCTCCGCCAGCCCCGCGGCAACGAGGCTACGGCCAAGGATTTCGTCACCAAGCTCTACAGGAACGTCCCGGTGCTGGACGCGGGCGCCCGCGGCTCGACCACGACCTTCGTCGAGCGCGGAATCGGCGACGTGCTCATCGCCTGGGAGAACGAGGCGTTGCTCGCGATCAAGGAGCTGGGCCCGGGCAAGTTCGAGATCGTGGCGCCCTCGCTCAGCATCCTCGCCGAGCCGCCGGTTGCGGTGGTGGACCGGGTGGCGGCCAAGCATGGGACCAAGGAGGTGGCGCAGGCCTACCTCCAGTACCTCTACACCGACGCGGGTCAGGATATCGTGGCCAAGAACTTCTACCGGCCGCGCAACCCGGCCGTCGCGGCCAAGTACGCGTCGCAGTTCCCCAGGGTCAATCTCGTCACGGTCGATGAGGTGTTCGGCGGATGGAAGAAGGCGCATGAGACCCACTTCGCCGATGGGGCGCTGTTCGACCAGATCTACCAGCCGGGGCGCTAGCGCTGTTGACCAGGCGTCACCCTGAACGAAGTGAAGGGGGCATGCCCTGACTCATGGCCCCTTCGCTCCGCTCGGGGTGACTCCTCGGCCTCAGACGCCCTGGCGCGGCTACCGTCTACCTCTACGAAGGGATGACGATGCGGCGATCTTCGCGCAGTGTGCTTCCCGGATTCGGGTTGAGCCTGGGGATCACCTGCACCTATCTGAGCCTCATGGTGCTGCTCCCGCTGGCGACGGTCTTCACCCGGACCGCCGACCTGAGCTGGACGGACTTCTGGGGCACCGTCACCAACCCTCGGGTCCTGGCCTCGTACCGGGTCACCTTCGGCGCCTCCCTGCTGGCCGCCCTGGTGAACACGGTGTTCGGACTGCTGGTGGCCTGGGTGCTGGTGCGCTACCGGTTTCCCGGCCGCCGCCTGGTCGACGCCATCGTGGACCTCCCGTTCGCCCTCCCGACGGCGGTCGCGGGCATCTCGCTCACCACGCTCTATGCCTCGAACGGGTGGGTGGGACGCTGGCTCGAGCCGCTGGGCCTCAAGGTGGCCTACACCTGGGTCGGGATCACGGTGGCGCTGATCTTCATCGGCCTTCCGTTCGTGGTGCGGACGGTGCAGCCGGTGCTGGACGACCTCGAGGTGGACGTCGAGGAGGCCGCCGCGAGCCTGGGCGCCCGCCGGTGGCAGACCTTCACCCGGGTGGTGCTGCCGGCGGTGGCGCCGGCCCTGCTCACCGGGTTCGCGCTGGCGTTCGCGCGCGCCATCGGGGAGTACGGCTCGGTGGTCTTCATCTCGGGCAACATGCCGATGAAGACCGAGATCGTCCCGCTCCTCATCATCACCAAGCTGGAGCAGTACGACTACGCCGGCGCCACCGCCGTGGCGCTGGTCATGCTGGTGGCCTCGTTTGCCCTGCTGCTCGCCATCAATCTCATGCAGTGGGCCGCGCGGCGCCGCGCCGGGGAGCTGGGGGCATGACCGCCATCAGCTTCACCCGTCCGGCCACCGGCGCTCCCCGCGCGATCGAGCGCGCCACCGGCGAATCCCGGTGGATCCGCTGGACGCTTACCGGCACCGCGCTCGCCTTCCTGGCGCTGACCCTGGTGCTGCCGCTCATCCTCGTGTTTCACGAGGCGCTCGCCAAGGGACTCTCGGCGTACCTGGACGCGATCCGCGAGCCCGACGCCCTGAGCGCGGCGAGGCTCACGCTGCTGATCGCCTCGATCGCCGTACCGATCAATCTGGTTTTTGGCGTGGCCGCGGCGTGGTGCATCGCGAAGTTCGAGTTCCGGGGCAAGTACCTCCTCATCACGCTCATCGATCTGCCGTTCGCCGTCTCGCCGGTGATCTCGGGGATGATCTTCGTGCTGCTGTTCGGCATGCACGGCTGGTTCGGGCCGTGGCTGTTCGACCACGACATCAAGATCATCTTCGCCGTCCCGGGCATGGTGCTGGCCACCACATTCGTGACCGCGCCGTTCATCGCCCGGGAGCTCATCCCGCTCATGCAGGAGCAGGGGACCGAGGAGGAAGAGGCGGCCATCGTGCTGGGCGCGAGCGGGTGGCAGGCGTTCTGGCGGGTGACGCTCCCCAACATCAAGTGGGGCCTGCTCTACGGCCTCATCCTGTGCAACGCCCGCGCGATGGGCGAGTTCGGCGCGGTCTCGGTGGTGTCCGGCCATATCCGGGGCGAGACCAATACGCTGCCGCTGCACGTCGAGATCCTCTA
>DATEJD010000371.1:0-11964 GCA_035278325.1 Gemmatimonadales bacterium
CGCGGCCTCGGCCGCGCGTTCGGGACCGTGGCCTGGGAGCGCCTGGGCCGGGCCCCCACGCTCGCCGTCGGGCGCGACAACCGGCCTTCGGGCGAGGCGCTGGCCGCCGGCCTCCGGCGCGGCATCGTCGAGGCGGGCGGCACCGCGATCGACGTCGGTGTGCTGCCCACGCCGGCGCTGTACTTCGGCGTCGCGGCGCTGGAGACCGACGGCGGGGTCCAGGTCACCGGCTCGCACAATCCGCCCGAGTTCAACGGCTTCAAGATGGTGCTCGGCGGCGAGGCGTTTCACGGCGACGAGATCCTCGAGCTGTGGGAGATCATCGTCGCCGAGCGGTGGCGCACCGGCGCGGGCCGGGAAGCCAGCGACGGCTCGGTGCTCGGCCGCTATCGCGAGGGGATCGTCTCCCGCCACCGACTGGCGCGGCCGGTGCGCGTGGTGGTGGACTGCGGCAACGGCGCCGGCAGCCTCGTTGCCGTGGGGACGCTCGAGGCGCTGGGCGCCGAGGTCACGCCGTTGTTCTGCGAGTCCGACGGGACCTTTCCCAATCACCATCCCGATCCCACCGTGCCCGACAATCTGCGCGACCTGCAGGCCGCCGTGCGCCGGACCGACGCCGAGCTCGGGATCGCCTTCGACGGCGACGCCGACCGCATCGGCGCCGTGGACGAACTGGGGCGTATCATCTACGGCGACCAGCTCCTGGTCGTGCTCGGTCGCGACGCCGTGGCCCGGTTCGGCGCCGGCACGCCGGTGATCTTCGACGTCAAGTGCTCCGAGGTGCTGCCGGCGGCGCTCACGGACGCCGGCGCGCGGCCGATCATGTGGAAGACCGGCCACTCCCTCATCAAGGCCAAGATGAAGGAGGAGCAGGCGCCGCTCGCGGGCGAGATGAGCGGGCATATGTTCTTCGGGGGCGACTACCTCGGCTTCGACGACGCGCTGTTCGCGGCCGCCCGCCTGCTCGAGATCGTGAGCCGCGGCCGGTTCGGCCTTGCGGCGCTGCTGAGCGACCTCCCGGCCACCACCGCCACGCCCGAGATCCGCGTCGACGTGCCGGAGGACCGGAAGTTCGATCTGGTCGAGCGCGCCGTGGCGCACTTTTCGGCGCGCTATCCGGTGAACACCATCGACGGCGTGCGGATCACGTTCCCGGACGGATGGGGATTGCTCCGGGCCTCCAACACCCAGCCCATCCTCGTGCTCCGGTTCGAGGCCTCGAGCCAGCGGTCGCTGGACGCCGCGCGCGCCGAGGTCGTCGACTGGCTCGCGGGGCAGGGCGTGCGGGCCTGACGGGTGTCGCGCCGCGGCCGGCGGGTCGCCGCGATCTCAGCGGCCGTGGTCGCGCTGCTGTTCGCGGGCCGCGGGACCGCAGAGGTGCTCGCCGACCGCTGGTGGGCCGGCGAGGTGTCCGCGTCCGCCGTGGAATTTCTCACCGATTGGCACCTGCTGCGCGGCGTGCTGACCCTGGCGGGCGTGGTGGTGGCCGCCTCGTGGTTCATCGGCAACCTGGTGGCGGTGTACCGCGCCGTCGGCTCGGTGCAGGTGCGTCGCAGCGTGGCCAACCTCGAGTTTCGGGAGGCCCTGACCCCGGGCGCGCTTCTCACGGTGGTGTTGGCCACCGGGGCCGTGCTCGGCGCGCTGGTGGGGAAGGGGGCCGGCTCCCGGGCCGCGGAGGTCGCGCTCGGTTGGCAGGGCGTGAGCTATGGCGTGCTCGAGCCCCTGCTGCAGCGCGATGTCGGCCTGTACATCGCGCAGTTGCCGCTCTGGCGTGACGCCCAGCAGTTCGCGTTTCTTCTCGTCACGCTCGGCCTGGCGCTCGTCTTCGGTCTCTATATCCTGGTCGGCGCCATTCGCTGGCTCGACGGCCGGCCCGCCATCAACAATCACGCTCGCACCCACCTGGGCTGGCTGCTCGTCGCCCTCGCGCTCACCCTCATGTGGGGCTATCTGCTCGAGCCGTTCGAGCTGGTGGCCGCGGTCGACGGCCTGCCCGACCGCGCTGTCTGGCGGGCTACGACCTTCGTGGCTCCGCTGCTCGCGGGAGTGGCGATCGCGACCGCGCTGCTCTCCGGAGTCTGGGCGATCCGCGCCCGCCACTCGCTCGCGGCGGCTGGCTGGATCGTGCTGCCACTCGCGTCCCTGGTGGGTCACTGGCTGGTGCCGCCGGCGCTCGGTGGTGAAGGGGAACCGGTGGTCGAGCAGCGGACCGTGGACCAGTTCGAGCGGCTGGCCTACGGGCTCGACGCGCTGAGCGAAGGGCCATCGCCGAATCGCGGCCGCGACGCCCCGCCCGCCGTGCCCTCGCTCTGGAACCCGGCCATGGCCAGCCGCCTGCTCGCGGCGGACACCGTGGACATCGTTGACACCGATCCCGCGATGCTCGCGGTCGGGCCGCATGCGCGGCCGGTCTGGCTCATCGGGCGGAACCTGCCCGGCGGGCGATTCGTGCTCCATGCTCTCGCCGATGATCGCACGGGGTCGGGAGGCGAGGCGGTCTACTATCGCCCGCGTGACTCGGTGCCGCAGCCGCTCGTGGCTCCCTGGCTCGACCTGGGGCCCACGGCGTTTCACCGGGGATCGCCGCGCTATCGCTTGAACCCGGCCGAGGAGCCCGGCGTGCGGCTCGATTCCTGGCTCCGCCGGCTCCTGCTCGCGTGGTCGCTGCAGGCGCCGGAGCTGCTCGGGCATCTGGAGCCCGGGTCTCGGCTCGACTGGGCCCTGGCTCCCGCCGACCGGCTGAACCGGCTGGTCCCGTTCGCGATGTGGGACGATCCGGTGGCGCGGATCATCGACGGCGAGCTGGTCTGGGTGGCGGACGGTTACCTGCCGCCGTCGACCTTCCCCCTGAGCCCGCGCATCGAGTGGCGGCGCCAGCGGGTCGCGGGGCTCCGCGCCTCCTTGATCGGCACCGTCTCGGCGCAGACCGGCGCGGTGCACGTGTTCCTGCGGCCCGGGAGCGACGCGCTCGCCGGCGCGTGGGCGGCGGTAGCGGCGGGTGTGATCGAGCCGGCGGCTGCCCTCCCCGAGGCGGTATGGCGTGGCGCTCCCTATCCCGCGGAGCTGTTCCGGGTGCAGGCGCGCCAGCTGGAGCGATCGCCGCGCCGTCTCGGCGTGCTGAGCGGCCGGACCGGAACCGATCCCAACGAGCTGCCGCGGAGCGAGATCGCCTGGGCCGACGACACGACGGGTCCGGTGAGCGTCGCCACCTACGAGCTGCCCGGCGAGCGCCGACTGAGCGCGCTCCTGGTCGGCAGTCACGAGGACGCCGCCGACGTGCTCCGGCTGGTGCGGCTGGACTCGGTGAGCGCGCTCCCGTCCCGCAGCGGCCTCGAGAGCCGATGGGGCCGCTTTGCCACCTACAAGGCACTGGTCGACTCCATCCAGCAGGATGGCGGGCGACTCGATCACGGCCCGGTGCGGTTCGACGTCGATGACGACGGCGTGGTGGCGTATCAATCGCATTTCGCCGGGCCTGCCAGCGGGCGGCCGGTGCTCGTGTGGGTCGCCGTCGCGACCGGGGAGCGTCAGGGCGCCGGGCACACCCTGAAGGAGGCGTGGAGCAATCTGCTGGGAGCGACGGTGCCGGCCATCGCGGGGCAGGCCCAGACCACTCGCCTCGATGACGCCCGCCGCTTCCTCCTGCAGGCCGACTCGGCGCTCCGCGCCGCCGACTGGGAGCGCTTCGGGCGCGCCTGGAGCGGCCTCCGTCGCGCGGTCGGTCTCTCGCCCGATTCGACGCGACGGTGAGCTTGATCGGCTGTGGGGCAGGGGCTAGCTTCGGGGGCTTTTTCCCCGGGGCCCGCGCATGAAGACCGCGGTGGTGGCGCTCGGGGGCAACGCACTGGCGCGCGCCGGCGAGCCTGCCACCGTCGCCAATCAGTTCCGCCATGCGCGGGAGAGCATGGCCATGGTGGTCGAGCTCGCCCGCGCCGGATGGCGTATCGTGCTGGTCCACGGCAACGGCCCGCAGGTCGGCGACGAGCTGGCGCGCAACGAGATCGCGCGCCGGCTGGTCGAGCCGCTGCCGCTCGGCGTGCTGGTCGCGGAGACCGCGGGCTGGATCGGCTACATGCTGCAGCAGTCGCTGCAGAACGCGCTGGCGTCGGGGCGAGTGGCGCGCGACGTCGCCACCGTCGTGACGCAGACGCTGGTGGACCGCTACGATCCGGCGCTCAACCGCCCCAGCAAGCCGATCGGTCACGCGCTCTCGCCGGACGAGCTCGCCCGACTGCGCGACGCGGGCCGGCCGGTGGGTCGGGACGGCGCGGGCGACTGGCGGCGGATGGCCACCAGCCCGCGGCCGCTGGGCATCGTCGAGCTGGGCGCGGTGCGGCGGCTGCTCGAGAACGAGACCATCGTGATCGCCGCCGGCGGCGGAGGCGCGCCGGTCTACGAGGATCCCATCCTGGGCCTCGAGGGTGTCGACGCGGTGGTGGACAAGGATCGGGTGGCGGGCATCATGGCCGCGCAGCTCGAGGCCGAGGTGCTCATGATCCTCACCAACGTCGAGGCCGTGTTCGAGGGGTGGGGAACGCCGGCCGCGCGGCCCATCCGGCGGATGTCGGTTGCCCGGGCGGAGGCGCTCATGGCCGCCGGCGGGCTCGACGAGGGCGGCATGAAGCCCAAGGTGGAGGCGGCGGCGGAGTTCGCCCGCGCCACCGGCGGCCGCGCCATCATCGCGCAGCTGAGCGACGGTCCCGCGGCGCTCCGCGGCGAGACCGGAACGACCATCACGAGGGAACCGTGAACCTGCACGAGTACCAGGCCCGGGCGCTGCTCAAGGCGTCGGGAATCCCGATGTTCGAGGGCGACGTGGCGTCGACCCCCACCGAGGCGGAGGCGATCGCGCGCCGCATCGGCGGCACGGTCGTCATCAAGGCGCAGGTGCACGCCGGCGGCCGCGGCAAGGCCGGCGGGGTCAAGCTCGCGCGCAATCCCGCCGAGGCGGCCGACGAGGCGGCCCAGATCCTCGGGATGACGATCAAGGGGCTCACGGTTCAAAAGGTGCTCGTGGTGCCCGCCGCCGAGATCGCCACCGAGAGCTACGTGGGTCTCATCATGGACCGGGAGACCCAGCGGCCGGTCTTCATGGTGAGCTCGGCGGGCGGCGTGGACATCGAGGAAGTGGCGGCCAAGACTCCCGAGAAGATCGTTCGGCTTCCGGTCGATCCCACCTACGGACTGTTCCCCCATCAGGCGCTCCGGCTGGCGTTCGTGCTCTACCGCGATTTCGCCCAGGTGAAGGCCGCCGCCAAGATCATGGAGCAGCTCTACTCGGCGTTCGTGAGCAACGGCGCCTCCCTGGCCGAGGTCAACCCGCTGGTCACGACGCCCGACGGGCGCGTGCTCGCGCTCGACGCCAAGATCGTCATCGACGACAACGAGCTGTTCTGGCGGCCCGACCTCGGCGTGCTGCGCGACGACTCCGCGGAGGAGCCGAGCGAGGCCGCCGCGCGCCGCGCCAACCTGACGTTCATCAAGCTCGACGGCAACGTGGGCTGCGTGGTGAACGGGGCGGGTCTCGCCATGGCCACCATGGACATGGTCAAGTACTACGGCGGCGAGCCGGCCAACTTCCTCGATATCGGCGGCAGCTCGAGCCCGGAAAAGGTCATCAACGCCCTCAAGATCATCACCGCCGATCCCCACGTGAAGGCGATCCTGTTCAACATCTTCGGCGGCATCACCCGGACCGACGACGTGGCCAACGGCATCGTTGCCGCCACCCGGCAGTTCAAGGTGGCCGTGCCGATCGTCATCCGGCTCACCGGCACCAACGAGGTCGAGGCTATCCGGATTCTCGAAGGGGTGGGCATGCGCGCGCTCAGCGACATGGACCAGGCGGTGCAGCAGGTCGTGGCGCTGGCGAAGGGGGCCGCGTGAGCATCTTCGTCGACGCGAACACGCGGCTCCTGGTGCAGGGCATCACCGGGCGCGAGGGCTCGTTCCATGCCCGGCAGATGCTCGAGTACGGCACGGCGGTGGTGGGTGGCGTGACGCCGGGGAAGGGCGGCCAGACCTTCGAGGGCAAGGTGCCGGTCTTCAACACCGTCGACGAGGCGGTGCGGGCCACCGGCGCCAACGCGACCGTGATCTACGTGCCGCCCATGGCCGCGGCCGCGGCCGTCTTCGAGGCCGCCGACGCCGGCGTGCCGCTCATCGTCTGCATCACCGAAGGCATTCCCGTGATGCACATGAGCCGCGCGATGCCGTTCGTGCGGAGCCGCCATGTCCGGCTCATCGGCCCCAACTGCCCCGGGCTCATCGCTCCGGGGGCCAAGGCCAAGGTGGGGATCATCCCGGGCAATATCTGCTCGCCGGGCCGGGTGGGCCTGGTGTCGCGGAGCGGCACGCTCACCTACGAGGTGGTCAACCACCTCACCCGGGCCGGCATCGGGCAGAGCACCTGCGTCGGCATCGGCGGCGACCCGATCATCGGCACCAACTTCATCGACTGTCTCCGGGCCTTCCAGGACGATCCCGAGACCGACGCCATCGTGATGATGGGCGAGATCGGCGGCACCGACGAGCAGAACGCCGCCGCGTTCGTCCAGCAGCACGTGACCAAGCCCGTGGTCGGCTTCATCGCGGGCCAGACCGCGCCCAAGGGCCGGCGCATGGGTCACGCGGGCGCGATCATCTCGGGCTCATCGGGCACCGCGGAGGAGAAGATCGCGGCGTTCGAGGCCGCCGGCATCGGGATCATGCGGCGCCCGGTGGACGTGGTCGAGCTGCTCAGGTCGAGGATGTGAAGCTCGCCGACCTCCTCGCGCCGCGCCGAGTGGTGGTTCCTCTTCCGGCGGCCACGCTCGAGGAGGGGCTGCGGGTGCTGGTCGACGCCTGCGTAGCCGATGGCCGCGTGGCCGACGCGGTCCGCCTGGACCAGGTGATCCGCGAGAGCTGGCCCGAGGACACGATGAGCCTCGGGCCGCACGCCTGGCTGCCGCACTTCCGCACCGATGCCGTGCGGGGGCTGGTGGTGGCGCTGGGCATCGCGGAGGCGCCCATCGCCGCCGGCGCCCGCGAGTCCGCCGTCGTGCGCGGGGCCGAGCCGCGCATGATCCTGCTCATCGTGGCCTCCCCGCGCGACACGGCGAGCTACCTCCAGACGGTGGCGGCGTTCGCCCGGATGCTGGCCCGCGACGACGTCGCCGAGGCGCTCTTGTCGGCCCGGTCGGCGGCCGAAGTGCTGGCGCTCCCGGCCCTGCGCGCGCAGGAGCTTGAGGGCCAGCTCCTGGTGCGCGACGTGATGCGCGCCGAGGTGGTAGCGCTCAGGCCCGATGATACGCTCGACGCCGCCGCGCGCATGCTCGGCCGCCTCGGCGCCGATGCACTGCCGGTGGTGGCGGAGGGTGGGCAGGTGGTGGGGATGCTGTCGTACCGCGAGCTGCTCCGGCAGTTCGCGCCGGGATACGTGCAGCGCGTCACCGGCGCCGGGCCCGCCGCGGTGCCGCCCGATCCGCGGACGCTCCGGGTGCGCGACGCGATGGCCCGGAGCGTGTTCTGCGTCTCCGAGGATCAGACCGTCGCCGACGCGGCCCACCTGCTCACCAGCCGGGACGTCGAGCGCGTGCCGGTCGTGGCGGAAGGTGTGCTGCGGGGATTCCTGACCCGCGCCGATCTCGTGCACCGGCTGCTCGGCAGCCGCTAACCTTTACGCTGGGGGAAGTCGTGGCCGTATCGCTGACGCTGGGGATCGTGAAGCCGGATGCCGTCGCCACGGGCAAGACCGGCAAGATCGTGGCGCACCTGCAGGACGCCGGCTTCACGCTCCGCGCGGCGCGGCTGGTCCGCCTCACGCCCGCCGAGGCGGGGGCCTTCTACGCGGTCCACCGGGGGCGTCCCTTCTACGCCGACCTGGTGGCGTTCATGACCAGCGGGCCATGCCTCCCCATGGCGCTCGAGCGCGCCGACGCGGTTGCCAGTCTGCGCCAGGTCATCGGCGCCACTGACCCGGCCGAGGCCGCCGCGGGAACGATTCGGAAGCTGTACGCCGAGTCGAAGGGGCGGAACGCCATCCACGCCTCGGACAGCGACGAGAATGCCCGCCGCGAAGTCGCTTTCTTCTTTACCGAGGCGGAGCTGGCGGGGTTGTGGGGGTGAGCGGTGGGCGGGAGGTGAGTCACCCTGAACGGAGTGAAGGGGCCGTGCCCCAACGCATGGCCCCTTCGCTTCGCTCAGGGTGACGCGGTTCCCGCCCACCGCTCACCGTTGACCCAAGTCGTTGTCCCAGCTACTTTAAGCGGCTATGCTGCGAGTGGACATTCGGGACCTCCAACGGGGGCCCGTCCGGACCGAGGGAACGCTCGATCCTCATGATCCGGTGTTTGAGGGGCTGGCGCTGGGACTCGTCGAGCCGGTGACCGTTACCGGCCAGCTGCAGGCCACCGGCGAGGGGGAGTACCTCTGGCGCGGGCACGTGCACGGAGTGGTGCGGGGCGAGTGCCGCCGCTGCCTCACCGACGTGCTGGACGACGTGGACATCGACGTGGACGCCGCGGTCTTCAGCACCGATCCCGATGCCGCCGATGATCCCGATTTCTACCCCCTCGCGGAGCGCGCCACGAGCGTCGACGTCACCGAGGTGGTGCGCGAGGAGCTCGCCCTGGCCGCGCAAGCCGACCTCTTGCTGTGTCGGGACGACTGTGCCGGACTCTGCCCCAAGTGCGGGGCGGACCTGAACGCGGGACCGTGCGGCTGTGGCACGGCGCCCGCCGAACCTGTTTGAGGATCTCATGGCAGTTCCAAAGCGTCGGACCTCGAAGAGCAAGAAGCGGCTGCGGCGTGGGCACCACTCGGCGGCGGGCGCGCCGGCCCAGGCCTGTCCGCGGTGCGGCTCGCCCAAGCTGTCGCACCGCGTGTGCGACTCCTGCGGGTACTACCGCGGTAAGAAGCAGCTCGAGGTCGAGGACGCCTGAGCGTGATCCGCGTCGCGGTAGACGCGATGGGGGGCGATAAGGCTCCTCAGGCGGAGATCGCCGGGACGCTGGACGCACTCGCCACCCTGCCGGAGCCGTTCATCGCGCAGCTGGTAGGGCGCACCGACACGATCGAGGCGGAGCTGAGCCGGCACGCCGGCGTGGACCGGAGCCGGATCGAGATCCACGAGGCCTCCGACGTGATCGGCATGAGCGAGAAGCCGCTCGCCGCCGTCCGCAAGAAGCCCAACAGCAGCGTCGTGGTCGGCCTCACCCTGCAGAAGCAGGGGCGTTCCGACGCGTTCCTCTCCGCGGGAAACACCGGCGCCACCCTGGCGGCATCCACCGTGCTGCTTGGCCTCCACGACGGGGTCGAGCGGGCCACGGTGGCCACCCTGTTTCCCACCGGTCGAGAGCCCGTCCTGGTGCTCGACGGCGGCGCCAACCTCGACTGCAGCGCCAAGGAGCTGGTCGGCTTCGCCTACCTCGGCACCGTTTACACCCGCGATATCCTGCGTCGCCCCAAGCCCGTCGTCGGCCTGCTCAACATCGGCGAGGAAGAGGAAAAGGGCACCGCGGTGGTGCGCGAGGCGCACCAGCTGCTCAAGCAGGCTCCCGGAATCACCTACGCGGGGAATATCGAAGGCCGCGACATCCTGCCGGGCCCACAGCGGCGCACCCACGTGGACGTGGTCGTGTGCGACGGATTCGTGGGCAACGTGGTGCTCAAGTTCTACGAGTCGGCCGGCCGGTTGTTCGTGGGCCTGCTCCAGGAGCGGGCGCCGGACATCTTCGAGCGGCCCGCCATGCGCGAGCTGGTGAGCCTGCTCGACTATTCCACCTACGGCGGCGCGCCGCTGCTCGGCGTGCGCGGCGTCTCCATCATCTGCCACGGGGCCTCGAGCCCCAACGCCATCAAGAACGGTATCCGCGTGGCCCTGCAGGCCGTCACCACCGGCCTCAACGCGCATATCGCAGCCGAGTTCGCGCAGCGCGAGCCCGCCGCCAGCTCATGATGCGTCGCCCGTTCGCGGAAGTGGCGAGCGTGGGCGTCGCCGTCCCGCCCCGTGTCGTCACCAACCACGACCTGAGCCAGGTGCTCGACACCTCGGACCAGTGGATCGTCGAGCGCACGGGGATTCGCGAGCGGCACATCGCTGGCCCGGACCAGACCGTGGCGATGCTGAGCCAGGAGGCCGCGGGCCACGCGATGGCCGCCGCCGGCGTGACCGCCGCCGAGCTCGACTCGATCGTGTGCGCCACCGTGACCCCCGACCGGCTGCTCCCCTCCACCGCGTGCGATCTCCAGGCGCTCCTGGGCGCCGAGAACGCGGCCGCGTTCGATATCGGCGCGGCGTGCCCCGGCTACATCTACGCGCTCACCGTGGCCGAGGGACTCATCGCCTCGGGCCAGAGCGAGACGGTGCTGGTGATCGGGGCCGAAAAGCTTTCGACCATCACCGACTTTCAGGATCGCTCGACCGCCATCCTGTTCGGCGACGGGGCCGGGGCCTCGATCGTGCGGCGCTCCTCGGCGCCAGGCCGTGGCCTCCTGTCCAGCTTCATCAAGTCCGATGGACGGCTGGCGCCGCTGCTCTACCGGCCCGGCGGCGGGTCGGTGGATCCGATCAGCGAGAAGGTGGTCTGCGAGCGGTCGCACTACATGAAGATGGCCGGACGCGAGGTGTTCAAGGCGGCGGTGCTGGCCATGGCCAACGCCTGCGACGAGGCGCTGACTCGCGCGGGCGTCACGGCCGACCAGGTGGACCTGCTGATCCCGCACCAGGCCAACCTGCGGATCATCGAGGCCACCGCCAAACACGCCGGCCTCCCGATGTCGAAGGTGATGGTCAACGTGGACCGCTACGGCAACACCTCGTCGGCGTCCATTCCGCTCGCCCTCGCCCAGGCGGTGGCCGAGGGCCGGGTGGGGCCGGGGTCGGTGCTGCTGCTGGTCGCGTTCGGCGCCGGCTTCACCTGGGGAAGCGCGGTGATCCGATGGTGAGCGTCCTGATGTGTCCGGGGCAGGGCGCCCAGCGGGTCGGCATGGGGCGTGACCTGGCGGAGCGGTTTCCGGCGGCGCGCGAGACGTTTGCCGCCATCGACGACGCGCTGGGCGTGCACCTGTCCCGCCTGATGTGGGAAGGCCCCGAGGACGAGCTCACGCTCACCCACAACACCCAGCCCGCCATTCTCGCGCACTCGGCCGCCGTGTGGGCGGTGATCCGCGAGCGGGTGGGGTCGGTCGGCGCCGGGGCCGGCCACAGCCTCGGCGAGTACAGCGCGCACGTCGCGGCGGGCACCATGACCGCCACCGTGGCCGCTGCCTTGGTGCGGCGGCGCGGCGAGCTCATGTACCAGGCGGGGCAGGCACGCCCCGGCGCCATGGCGGCCGTCCTCGGCCTCGCCACCGAGCTGGTGGACCAGGCATGCAACGAGGCATCGGCGTCCGACGGCGTCGCCGTGGCGGCCAACCTCAATGCCCCCGACCAGACCGTCATCTCCGGCGATCCGACGGCCGTGGCGCGCGCGGGTGAAGGCTGCAAGGCGCGCGGGGCCAAGCGGGTGGTCCCGCTCAAGGTGAGCGGTGCCTTCCACTCGCCGCTCATGGCCCCCGCCGTGGACGGGCTGCACGATGCGCTCACCGGCGTGCCGTTCGGTGATCCGGCGTTCCCGGTCATCGCCAACGCCAGTGGTGAGGAGGTGCGGACCGGCGTCGACGCCAAGCGCCTGCTGGTCGATCAGCTCACCTCGCCGGTGCGCTGGGTGGCGTGCATGCTGACCGCCGCCCGCCTGGTGGCCGGGGCGACGTACGTCGAGATCGGACCGGGGAACGTGCTCTCGGGGCTGATCAAGCGGATCGTGCCCGGCGCGGCGACGGTGACGCTCGGGACGGCGGACGAGGTGGAGCGGTTCCTGGCATGAGCGCGATCGACCTCACGGCCAAGGTCGCCTTCGTCACCGGGAGCACCCGCGGCATCGGGCTCGCCATCGCGCGCGCGCTTCACGCGGCGGGCGCCAAGGTCGCGATCGTGGGCCGCGA
>DATEJD010000372.1:0-8819 GCA_035278325.1 Gemmatimonadales bacterium
CCTGGCCAATGCGATGGTGCTGCTGGCGGTGCTGATGGTGGTGGCGCTGAGGGCGGGAGAGGTTCGCGGTACGGGAGTCCTCCTGAGCGCAGCGAAGGAGCCATACCCCGACGCCTGTCCCCTTCGCTTCGCTCAGGGTGACTCCCGCTCCCCGCTCACCGCTTACCGCTCACCGCTCACGGATTGCCCGGAGCCGAAACAACGACGGAAGGACGCCAAATGCCTCAACACACCCAAACCGCCATGCAGGCCCTGCTGGACCTGGGCCAGAGCGTGTGGCTGGACTATCTCCGCCGCGGGATGTTCTCGGGCGAGCTGCAGGGACTGATCGACGACGGGCTTCGGGGGATGACGTCGAACCCGACCATCTTCGAGCACGCTATCGGCGGGAGCAGTGACTACGACGAGGAGCTGCGCACGCTGGCCACGTCCCCCGCGAGCGATCGCGAGCTCTTCGAGCGCATCGCCGTCGAGGACGTGCGCCAGGCGGCCGACCTGTTCCGCCCGGTGTACGACGCGACCGCCGGTGCCGACGGGTTCGTCTCACTCGAGGTCTCGGCCTCGCTCGCGCGCGACACCGCCGGGACGATCGCGGAGGCCAGGCGGCTCTGGGCCGCGGTGGACCGGCCCAACCTGATGATCAAGGTGCCCGGCACCAGGGAAGGCTGGCCCGCAGTCGAGACCCTGCTCACCGAGGGCATCAACGTCAACATCACCCTGCTCTTCTCGCTGGAACACTACCGCCAGGTGGCGGAGGCGCACCTTCGCGCCCTCGAGGCGCGCATCCGAGCGGGCCGGCCCATCGACCGGCTGGCCTCGGTGGCCTCGTTCTTCGTGAGCCGTGTGGACACCGAGGCCGATCGACGGATCGAGGCCAAGGGCGGCGCGCTGCTCGACCTCCGCGGCAAGGTGGCGATCGCCAACGCGCAGCTCGCGTATGCCTGGTTCCGCGAGCTATTGGCGGGCGCCCGATGGAAGCGGCTGGCCGACGCCGGCGCGCGGCCGCAGCGGCTCCTCTGGGCCAGCACCGGCACCAAGAACCCCGCCTACTCCGACGTGCTGTACGTGGATTCGCTGATCGCCCCGGACACGATCAACACGATGCCGCCCGCCACCCTGCGGCTGTTCGAGGACCACGGGACGATCCGGATGGCGTTGTCGGACGACACCAGCGCGGCCCGCACCGTGATGAAGCGGCTGGCGGCGGGCGGCGTAGATCTGGAGGACATCACCCGGGTGCTGGAGGACGACGGGATCGACAAGTTCGTCAAGTCCTTCGACGGGCTGATCGGCGTGATCGCGAACAAGCGAAAGGCGCTGGCTGCCCAGGTTCCTCCCGCGCACTCCGCGGTATTCAAGGCGGTGGACGCCACCGTGGCCGTCCGGCTCGATAGGATGGACTCGGCCCAATTGCCCAAGCGCATCTGGGATCGCGATCCGACCGTCTGGAAGGACGACCCCGACACGCCCGAGATCCGCGACCGGCTGGGCTGGCTCACGGTGGGAAAGGCGATGGCCCAGCAGGCGAAGACCCTCGCCGCCTTCGCCGGGGAGGTCCGCGGGGAGTTCGGGAAGGTGGTGCTCTGCGGCATGGGCGGATCGAGCCTGGCGCCCGAGGTCCTGTGGCGCAGCTTCGGCGCCGCGCCGCGCGCGCCGGGCTATCCCGAGCTCCACGTGCTCGACAGCACCGATCCGCGCGCCGTGCGCCAGGCCGGGGAGGGAGATCTCACCCGGACGCTGTTCATTATCTCGAGCAAGTCGGGCACCACCCAGGAGAGCGACAGCTTCTTCCGCTACTTCTGGGAGCGCACCGGCGGGCGGGGCGCGCAGTTCGTCGCGATCACCGACCCGGACACGCCGCTCGAGCGCCTCGCCGCCGAGCGGCGCTTCCGCCGGAGCTTCCTCAACCCATCCGACATCGGGGGCCGCTATTCGGCGCTGTCCTACTTCGGCCTGGTCCCCGCGGCGCTGATCGGCATCGATGTCGCGACCCTGCTGCACCGGGCTCACCGGATGGCGGAGGCCTGCGCGGCATGCGTGTCCGCGCTCGACAACCCGGCCGCATGGCTCGGCGCGATCCTGGGCGAGGGCGCGCTCGCTGGACGGAACAAGGCCACCTTCGTGCTGTCGCCCGGGATCGCGAGCTTCGGGCTCTGGGCCGAGCAGCTGATCGCCGAGAGCACCGGGAAGGAGGGGAAGGGCATTCTCCCCGTGGCGGACGAGCCGCTGGGCCCGCCTGAGGTGTACGGCGACGACCGCGTGTTCGTCGGGATGAGCCTGGCCGGCGAGGCCGACGCCGAGACCGATGCCCGGCTGGCCGCCCTGGAGCACGCCGGTCACCCGGTGGTCCACTTGAGACTGGAGGACCGCTACGACCTCGGCCAGGAGTTCTTCCGCTGGGAGTTCGCCACCGCCGTGGCGGGCGCGGTGCTCCGGATCAATCCGTTCGACCAGCCCAACGTGGCGGAGAGCAAGGCCAACACCAAGGCGGTGCTGGCGCGTCGGGACCAGCCCTCGCCGGCAGCGACGGCGGCGGAGCTGAAGCGGTTCCTGGGCGGGATCCGGCCGGGGGACTACCTCGCGATCATGGCGTACCTGCCGCCGACGCCGGACAACGACCGGCGCCTCGCCGCCATCCGGCTGCGCCTCCGGGATCGGCTCAAGGTCGCGACCACGCTGGGCTACGGGCCGCGCTATCTCCACTCCACCGGCCAGCTCCACAAGGGCGGGCCGCCGGTGGGGCACTTCCTGCAGATCGCCCAGCCGGCACCGGACGACCTGTCCATTCCGGGTGAGCCGTTCGGCTTCGGTGAGCTGGAAGCGGCGCAGGCCGAGGGCGATCTCCAGGCGCTCCGGAGCCGGGGCCGCCCCGCGATCCGGATCGACGATATCGGGCTGCTCGAGCAGTGAGCATCACGCATCTTTTTTTCGACGTGGGCGGGGTCCTGGGCAGCAATGGCTGGGACCACACGCAGCGAGCCGCGGCCGCGCGGCACTTCGGGCTGGAGCCCGGTGAGCTCGAGGAGATGCACGGCGAGGCGAAGGCAATGCTGGAAATGGGTCGGATGACGCTGGACGAGTACCTCAAGACGACGGTGTTCTACCGGCCCCGGCCCTTCGCGCCGGAGACGTTCAAGCAGTTCATGTTCGCCCTGAGCACGCCCAGTCCCGAGGCGATCGAGCTGGCGCGGGCGCTGGCCCGCACCGGACGCTACCGGCTGATGACGATCAACAACGAATCGGCCGAGCTCAACCAGCACCGGATCGAGTGCTTCGGGCTCAAGGACATCTTCACCGCCTTCTTTTCGTCCTGCTGGGTGGGCGTGCTCAAGCCGGCCCGGCGCATCTACGAGGTCGCGCTGGGGATGGCACAGGCGCGGCCGGGCGAGTCGGTGTTCATCGACGACCGGGAGCGAAACCTGGAGCCCGCGCGCGTGCTGGGGATGCGGACCATCGCGTTCAGCGGAGTTGGGCGGTTGAGGGAGGAGCTGGCGGGGATGGGGGTGGAAACCTGAGTCACCCTGAGCGAAGCGAAGGGGGCATGCGTTGGATCATGGCTCCTTCGCTTCGCTCAGGATGACTCCTACCGGAGATCTTTTCAATGCAGCTCGCCATGATCGGCCTGGGCCGAATGGGCGGCAACATGGTGCAGCGCCTGCTGCAGGGCGGGCACCAGGTGGTGGTCTACGATCGGAGCGCCGACGCGGTGAAGCCGCACGTCGCGATGGGGGCCAGCGCGGCGAAGGACCTGGCCGACCTCGCCAGGCAGCTTACGCCGCCGCGGGTGGTGTGGGTGATGGTGCCGGCCGGCGCGCCGGTCGAAAGCACGATCGACCAGCTGATCCCGGTGCTCGCCAAGGGCGACGTCATCATCGACGGCGGCAACTCGAACTTCAAAGACTCGATCCGCCGCGCCGGGCGGGCCAGGGAGCGGGGGCTCGAGTTCATCGACGCCGGCACCAGCGGCGGCATCTGGGGTCTCACCGTAGGCTACTGCCTGATGATCGGCGCGTCCCCGGAGGCGTTCAAGCAGTGCGCGCCGATCTTCAAGACCCTGGCGCCGCCCGATGGCTACGCCCACGTCGGCCCGCCGGGCGCCGGTCACTACGTCAAGATGATCCACAACGGGATCGAGTACGGGCTGCTGCAGGCGTACGCCGAGGGCTACGAGATCCTGCACGCCTCGAAGGACTTCAAGCTCGACCTCAAGCAGATCTCGGCGGTGTGGAACCGGGGCAGCGTGGTCCGCTCCTGGCTCAACGAGCTGGCCGAGCGGGCGTTCAAGAAGGACGCCGATCTGGCCGCACTCAAGGGGTATGTGGAGGACTCCGGTGAGGGCCGCTGGACGGTCCAGGAGGCCATCGACCTCGACGTGCCGGCGCCGGTCATCACGCTGTCGCTGCTGGCCCGGTTCCGGTCGCGCCAGGCCGACTCGTTCGGCGCCAAGGTGATCGCCGCGCTCCGGAACGAGTTCGGCGGGCACGCGGTGAAGTCCTCATGACCGCGCACGCCTCCACGACGGTCGCGGTCCCCGAGCCAGCGGCGCCGCCTCTCGCTCAGCCCCAGCTCCGGCGGGCCGAGCCGTGCACGCTGGTCATCTTCGGCGCGGGCGACCTGCTGCACCGCAAGCTGATGCCGTCCCTGTTCCATCTCATGATGGATGGTCTCCTGCCGGAGGAGTTTGCCGTCCTCACCGTGGCGCGCGAGCCCCTGGACGACCGCTCGTTCCGGGCGCGCGTGGTCGATGCGCTCAGAACCTTCCTGCCCGATCACGCCCACTTCGACCCCAGGGCCGGCGAACGGTTCGCGGCGCGGCTCAGCTACCTCTCGGGCGAGCTGAACGATCCCGCCACCTACGCCGGGATCCGCGAGCGTCTGGCGGAGACCGATGCCCGGCTCCCGGGCGGCAGCGGCCGCCTCTTCTACCTGGCAATCCCGCCCAGCCTGTACGAGGAAACCATCAACCGGCTGGCCGAGTCGGGGGTGGCCCCGCGGGTACCCGATCCCAGGCAGCGCCCGTGGGTGCGGATCATCATCGAGAAGCCGTTCGGCCACAGCCTGGGCAGCGCCGGCGCGCTCAACGCCTGCGTCCGGCGGGCGTTCGCCGAGCACCAGGTGTACCGCATCGACCACTACCTCGGCAAGGAGACGGTCCAGAACCTCCTGGTGTTCCGGTTCGCCAACTCGATCTTCGAGCCGGTGTGCAACCGGCAACACGTGCACCACGTCCAGATCACCGTCGCGGAGACCGTGGGCGTAGAGCACCGGGGCCGGTACTACGAGGAGGCGGGCGTGGTGCGGGACATGTTCCAGAACCACCTCCTGCAGCTCCTCACGCTGATGGCGATGGAGCCGCCGGTCACCTTCGACGCCGACGCGGTGCGGGACGAGAAGGTCAAGGTGCTCAAGGCTATCCGGCCGATTACTCCGGCGGTCATGCACGACTACGCGGTGCGAGGGCAGTACGGCCCCGGCACGATCGACGGCAAGCCGGTGCCGGGCTATCGCGAGGAACCGAACGTGTCCCCGGATAGCACGACACCGACCTACTGCGCCATCCGGTTCATGATCGACAACTGGCGCTGGCAGGGCGTGCCGTTCTATCTCCGCTCCGGCAAGCGGATGCCGAGACGGGTATCGGAGATCGCCATCCAGTTCCGGAAGCCCCCCCACGTGATGTTTCCGCTGCCCGAAGGCGAGGTCATCGAGGCCAACACGCTGGCCATCCGGGTGCAGCCCCAGGAGGGGATCTCGCTGCGATTCGAGGTGAAGGTTCCGGGGGTCGAGGTCAAGATGGCGTCGGTGGACATGGACTTCAGCTACGCCGAGGCGTTCGGGGAGCTGGAGCACGACGCGTACGAGACGCTGCTGCTCGACTGCATGCTGGGCGAGGCGACCCTGTTTACCCGGAGCGACGAGGTGGAGGCGGCGTGGGCGGTGGTCGATCCCATCATCGATTTCTGGGCGAACAAGCGCGCCGACCATTTTCCCAACTACGCGGCGGGCACCTGGGGGCCGGTGGTGGCCGACGAGTTCATCGCGCGGGAGGGGGCGAGGTGGCGGGAGCCGTAGGGGCGCGGCGCTTTGCGGAATAGCTCAGGGTAGGGCGAGCACGAGCTTGAGACCAGCGTCGACGGCCGCGAGCAGGCGGGGCGTCACCTTTCCGGCGCGCTCCGTCAGAAAGTCGCGGTCCAGCGTGACCAGCTGAGATACGTTGGCCACGGAATCCTTGGGCAGCCCGGAGCTCTGCTTCGGGACGAGCACATTCCCGGGCGCGTCGATCAGTCGGAGGTTGGACGTCAGGACCACCGCAATGGTGGTCTGGAGCCGGCTACGGTTGAAGGCGTCTGCCTGGACGATCAGCACTGGCCGGCGGTACCCCGGTTCCGAGCCCGACGGTTCGTCGAGGTCGGCCCACCAGACTTCGCCGCGCCCGATTACCACTCGGGCGTGCGGAGCGACCGCGCTTGGCTGCGCCGGAGGGGGCGTTCGAGGCGGCTGGGCTGCTGCGCGTAGACCTGGTCCAGCCGCTCGGTCACCTTGCTGTCCTGGTGCTTGGCCAAGAACTCCGCGACCGCGGTGGCGTACAGCTGGCTTCGCGAGACCCCCAGGCGCTGCGCCAAGGCATCGGCCGACTCGAAGAGCTCATCGGGTAAGGAGATGGCGGTTTTCATACTCCGAGTATACCAAGGTAATACCTGGTGCGCAAGCGGCCTCCCCACCGCGACTGAGTAGATTCCGCCCATGAGACCGCTTCGATACTCGATCAACGTCACCCTCGATGGCTGCTACGATCACCGGGTGGGCATCGCCGACGAAGAGCTGCATCGCCATGCCATCGCCAATCTGGAACGCGCCGATGCGCTGCTCTTTGGCCGTGTGACCTATGAGATGATGGAGACGGCGTTTCGCCCATCGGCGCGGACGGAAGCGTTACCTGATTGGATGGAACCCTTCGCCCGGACAATCGATGCGAAAAAGAAGTACGTCGTGTCGAGCACCCTGGAGCGGGTCGACTGGAACGCGGAGCTTGTGCGCGGGGAACTGGGGAAGGCCGTTCAGCAGCTCAAGCGGGAGTCGGGCAAGGGACTGTTCGTGGGAGGCGTAAAGCTCGCGATGGCGTTGACCGAGCTGGGGTTGATCGATGAGTACGAGTTCGTGGTGCACCCCAGGGTGACGGGCCATGGGCCGACGTTGTTCGCGGGGCTATCGAAGCATCTCGACTTGAAGCTGGTGGGCCGACTGGAGCTCGGCTCGGGAGCGGTGGCGATGCGGTATGAACCGAAAAGGTAGCCGTCGGCTTCTCGGCTTCCGCGGGCAGCTACTTCGCGTCGACCGTGCGGGTCTTGGTGTCGGTCGCGCCGCCGTCGTCGGTCACGGTCAGGGTCACCTGATAATGCCCGCGCCGGGCGTACGTGTGGTCGGGATCCGTCTCGGTGGACGTCGCGCCGTCCCCGAAGTCCCACTGCCGGCTCACGATGACGCCATCGTCGTCCTTGCTCTTGTCGGTGAACGAGCATGCCAGCTTGTCGCAGTGTTCGTCGAAGTCGGCCTCGGGCGCCTTGTTGGCCGGCGGAGGCGGCGGGGGCGGCGGCGCCTGGGGATGGGCGTCGTGCGTCTTGCTGTCCTGGGCCCCGTCCCCGTCGGTGACGGTGAGCCGCACCGAGAAGGTGCCCGACGTCGAGTACGTGTGGGTGGGATTCCGCTCGGTCGAGGTGGCGCCGTCGCCGAAGTCCCAGGCCCAGGTCGTCACGCCGCCGTCGGCGTCGGTGCTTCGGTCGCTGAACACGCAGGTGAGCTGCTGGCAGTCCACCTCGAACTCGGCGCGGGGTGGCTGGTTCTGCGGCGGCGGCGCGGCGCTCGCCGTGACCTGCCGCGACACCTGGGTCGACGCGCCCTCGTTGTCCGTGACGGTGAGCGCGACGGTGTAGGTTCCCGGCGCGGCGTAGGCGTGCGAGGGCGATCGCTGCTCCGAGCTCTCGCCGTCACCGAACTGCCAGCTCCAGGCGGTCACGCTGCCGTCGGGGTCGGTGCTCGTGTCGGTGAAGTCGCAGGCGAGCTGCTCGCAGTGCGAGTCGAATCCCGCCGAGGGTGGCTGGTTGCCGCCGGCCGACGTGGCGACCGCCGTGAACGAGACCTTGGGCGGATTCTGCCCCTGGACCAGGCTCGCCTCGCCGGTCTGCAGCCCCACCTTCTCGCCGAGCAGCATGCGCGCCTGGGCCCGACCCTGCTGGTCGGTGGCGGTGGTGGCGGGCACGATCTCGGCGCTGTCGCCCGCGGACACCAGCGCGAACCGCACCGAGACGCCGGGGACCGGGTTGCCGGTGGAGTCGGTCACCTCCACGACGATGGGCGAGGCGAGCAGCTCGCCCACCTTCCCCTGCTGTCCGTCACCATCCACGATCCGAATGGCCGTGGCGACGGTGTTGTCATTCGGCAGAATGAGATCGCCGCCGCCACAGCCCGCCAGCAGACCTCCGGCCAGCACCGTTCCCAACAGGACGGGAGCGGGCGAGCGGCGGGCAGGTGGGATGAGTTGGAGGAACTCGGCAGCGGCCACGGAGCAGGCCTCACGGGAGCGTGGTCGGACAGCAACCATAACTGCCGCGGCATGCGGGCGTAAGAAGGATGGTAGCTGGGTTGGGCCCATGCGCGACGTGACCGGGCGCACAGGGGGCAACTGCTGCAGGGTTTTGCGCTTACGGGGAGGCGGGTTAGGAGTCACCCTGAGCGAAGCGAAGGGGGCATGCCCGGGCGCATGCCCCCTTCGCTTCGCTCAGGGTGACTCCTAGCTCAGGGTGACTCCTAGCTCAGGGTGA